>CAJPSG010000185.1 GCA_905373195.1 Kingella oralis | reverse complement strand
AGAACACCGCAACACAGCCGAAGGCAGCATCTGGCTGCTGTTGGAACACGGCGCAACAGCAGGCGCGGCGGTGCGCGTGAGCAACAGCAGCGCGGCAACCCATAACAAAACAGCGCAGGCAGACGGCTGTTATTGGCGGGCCGTGTGTGATTGGCTGAATAGGCAGCCTGAAAACGAATGCACATTACACGCGGGCGATTGGGATTTGCGGATCGATGCGGCAGACTGGGCGTTGGTGCGGGAAAGAATCGGGCAGGATTAGCGCAAGGAGAGGCAGCCTGAAAATGGTCTCATCCCGTTTTCAGGCTGCCTCTTGCTATTCAGAACTAGCCAACACAAAGGCAGCCTGAAACCCAATTTATGCGTTTCAGGCTGCCTCTTGTCGCCGCATTACCGCACCGTTCTCACTTCCAGCGAATTGGTGCTGCCGGTTTCGCGCATGCGCCGCCCGCTGGTAATCACATATTGCTCTCCCGCTTGGAACACGCCGCGCTCGCGCAGCAAGGCTTCCACCTCGGTGAACGCGGTTTCGTGGTCTTTGCTGGTGGTCAGTTTGAGCGGGCGCACGCCGCGATACATCGCCATGCGGCGTTGCGCTTTTTCGCTGGGCGTGAGCGCGTAAATCGGAATCAAAATGCCGTAGCGGCTCACATGAAACGCCGACGAACCGCTCTCGGTGAGCGCCACAATCGCCTTGGCGCGCACTTGTTTGGCAACGTGCACCGCCGCGCTGGCCACCGCATGGGTGATTTCACCCGAATGGCTCACCGCGTGTTCGTCCACGCCCACCAGCGTATCCTGTTCTTTTTCCGCCGCCGCGCAAATCAGCGACATCTGGCGCACGGTTTCAAACGGATACGCGCCTACTGCCGTTTCGGCGGAACACATCACCGCATCCGTGCCGTCCAACACCGCGTTCGCCACATCGCTCACTTCGGCGCGGGTGGGCACGGGGTTGGTAATCATGGATTCCATCATTTGCGTGGCGGTGATGCTGAAACGGCGCAATTCGCGCGCGCGCTTAATCATGCGTTTTTGCAGCGCAGGCACGGCGGCATTGCCCACTTCCACCGCCAAATCGCCCCGCGCCACCATAATGCCGTCCGATGCTTCGATAATTTCGTCCAAATTTTCAATCGCTTCAATGCGTTCAATTTTGGATACCAAGCCCGGTTGAATCGGCAAGCCCAGTTTTTCGCACTCTTCGGCAACCGCGCGGCGGGCAATGTGCATGTCTTCGGCGTTTTTCACAAAGCTCACCGCCAAATAGTCGCAGCCAATTTTCACCGCCGTTTTCAAATCGCGGAAATCTTTTTCGGTGAACGCGCCCGCCGACAAGCCGCCGCCTTGCTTGTTGATGCCCTTGTTGGATTTGAGCGTGTGGCTGTTGTTGCACACGGTGTGGATTTCGTTACCCACCACCTTTTCCACGGTAACGGTGAGCAAGCCATCGTCCAGCAGCAGCACATCGCCCGTTTGCACATCGTTGGGCAACTCGCGGTAATCCAGCCCCACGCGCTCGCGTGTGCCTTCGCCTTCCAGCGCGGCATCAAACAGCAGTTTTTCGCCCGCTTCCACTTGGATGCCGCCGCCTGCGATTTTGGACACGCGGATTTTGGGCCCTTGCAAATCCGCCATAATCGCCACTTCCAAGCCGGCTTGCCGCGCCGCTTCGCGCACGATGCGGGCATTTTCTTCGTGAAACTCGGGCGTGCCGTGGCTGAAATTAAAGCGCACCACGTGCACGCCGCCGATGCTGATCATATCGCGCAACAAATCCACGTTGTTGCTGCCCGGCCCCAGCGTTGCCACGATTTTGGTGTTGTGGCGGATGCGCGTTAAATCACGTTTGATGGCTGACATAATGAATTCCTTGTTTTGCTTTGGGAAAGTGGCGATTATACCGTGTTTACCGCGTGTTTTTTTTGCTTTTGACGGCGTTTTTGAAGGATGGTTACAGCGGTTTTAGCTTCGCAACTCCGCTTCGCTACGCAGGCTGCCCTGGTGGGATTGAGGCAGCCTGAAAAACCATTGGTGCCGTGGTGGCGACAATAAACGTAAGCCAGTTAGACTTGCACCAACGTTTCAGGCTGCCTATGGCATGGCACAAAAGGCAGCCTGAAACCGTGTTGAACAACGCCCAAGCCATGCTTGCCGAGCGGGCGTAATGTCCACGTTTGGCTCATGCAACAAGCGTTTAGAATTGTGCCCCGCCTTGTTCACTCAACTTGCAGCCAAAACGTAACCGGCCCGTCGTTCACCAGCGACACCTGCATATCCGCCGCAAATTCGCCCGTTTGCGTGGCAATGCGCGTGGCAGATTGGGCGCAAAAATAGTCATACAGCTCGCGCGCCACATCGGGCTTGGCCGCGCCGGCAAAATCGGGGCGCAAGCCTTTTTGCGTGTGCGCGGCAAGCGTGAACTGCGACACAATCAAAAGCTGCCCGCCCGCTTGTTGCACGTTTAAATTCATGCGCTGCGCCTCGTCGGCAAACACGCGGTAAAACAACACTTTGTGCAGCAGTTTATCGGCGATAGCGGGGGTGTCGCCGTGCTGGATGCCCAGCAACACCAGCAAGCCGTGGTCAATTTTGCCAACGGTTTCGCCCGCAACGGCAACGCTGGCTTGGGTAACTCTTTGAATCAGGGCAATCATGGGATGGCTCGTTAAGATGGTTTTCAGGCTGCCTATTATAACGAAGAGTGTGAGGCAGCCTGAAAACGGAATGAAACCATTTTCAGGCTGCCTCAATACAAAAAAGTTGCTCGGGCAGCTTAACCCTTGCCATAAGATTTAAGCTGCCCGAACAACCTAACGGAGAGAGCTATTCGGGGGGCACGCCAGAAAAGGAGGAGAAAACTGTCGTGCCACTTGAAGGTTAATCCAGAAAAACCGGATTATTTTTTATTAGCGAAGTAGGCTTCCAAATCGTCGCTGCCGCCGATGTATTTACCGCCGATAAACACTTGTGGCGCAGTCGCTTTGCCGGTAATCGCGCGCACGGAAGTGATAGAAGCATCACGACCCAACACGATTTCTTCAAACGCATAGCCTTTTTCTTTCAATAAGGCTTTGGCTTTGGCGCAGAAGGGGCAACCGGGTTTGGTGATAATGGAAACAGACTCGTGTGGTTCCCATTTGGGGTCAATGTATTTGAGCATGGTGTCGGCATCGGATACTTCAAATGGGTCGCCGTCTTTAACGGGCTCAATAAACATTTTTTCAATTTTGCCGTCTTTCACCAGCATAGAATAACGCCAAGAACGGTTACCAAAGCCCAATTGCTCTTTGTTCACCAGCATGCCCATGCCTTTGGTGAACTCGCCGTTGCCATCGGGCACCACGGTGATGTTTTCCGCATCTTGGTCTGCCAGCCAAGCGTTCATCACAAACGTATCGTTTACAGAGATGCACACAATGCTGTCCACGCCGCGTTTTTTGAACTCGGCAGCCAATTCGTTGTAACGTGGCAAGTGAGTGGAAGAGCAAGTGGGCGTGAACGCGCCTGGCAATGAGAACACGACAACAGTTTTGCCTTTAAACAAGTCGTCGGTAGAAACATCCACCCAAGCATCGTCTTGGCGAGTGTGGAATACAACGGATGGTACGTTTTTGCCTTCTAATTCGGCAGCAGTTTTGATTTGTACAGACATTTCAAACTCCTAAAAAGTTTCGGTTGATAAATTTGGTTTATTGACGCGGCGAATTATATATTTTTTTTTGAAGACGGTGCAATTTATAATCGCAATAACGAAAATTATGGCAGGCTATATTTGCTTGGGCTTTACAAACGCTTTTCAGGCTGCATCCCAGCGATACCAATAGGCAGCCTGAAACTGCATAAACCATAGTAATAAAAATGCTTTGACACTATCCGCAATAATCGTTACATTCCTTAACCTTATTTGATAAGCCAAACACCGATTTGACACAGCTTGCGG
>CAJPSG010000184.1 GCA_905373195.1 Kingella oralis | reverse complement strand
TGGACGTAGGGGAGAGGGTGGCAGTAGTAAACAGTTGTGAAGCGTTAGGCAGCCTAAAAATCAATTATCCAGTAAAAAATGTTTGGCTTAATACCAAACGATTTTTGTTTTTCAGGCTGCCTCAAATAAGATTGCAAAGCATTCAACCTAAAACCATTAAGGCAGCCTGCGTAGCGCAGCGGAGTTGCGAAGCTAAAACAAAAAACCCAACGTTCATCCGCTGGGTTTCGTTTACTCAAAGCTGGCTCATCTTCATCTGAATCAACTGCCGATTGCTCGAATTTTCAGGCAATTTATCCAACGCCAGTTTATACGCCTCGCCCGCTTCTTTGGCTTTGCCTTGCGCGGCGTACACATCGCCTTTGGTTTCGTTTACCAACAGCTGATACGTCGCCTCCACAGGCGCGGCAAGCGTTTTCAAAGCGTCGTCAAATTTTTTCTGTTGAATATACACATTCGCCAAATTCTGCATCGCGGCAGCCTGAAAAACGGGCGTTTTATCGTTTGCCAACACCCATTGATACGCCTTCGCTGCATCATCCAGCTTGCCCGCTTGGAACAGCGCGGCGGCGGTTTGCAAGCTCGCTTGCGTGGTTGCCGTGTCCTTGGGGAACTGCTGTTGCAACGCCGCCAATTTTGCCGCATCGCCTTTCACTTGCGCCGCCAGTTGCGCCGCTTGCGTGCTGCCTTGGTGTACGCGCCCTTGATACGCCACATAACCCACATAGCCCAACGCGCCCGCCACCAGCGCAGCTACCACCCATTTGCCGCCGCTGTGCCAAATATGCTTCGCTGTATTGATGCTTTCTTGTTCGTCGTGATAACCCGCCATTATTGTGTACTCCATTGATTTAATTGTTGAATCAGCTCATCGGCGGCAACGGTTGTTTGCCCGCGCTCGCCGCGTAAGTCTTTGATGGTAACCGTGTTTTGCGCCACTTCGTTTTCCGCAATAATTACGGCAAACGCCGCGCCCGATTGGTCGGCACGCTTAAATTGATTTTTCAGCTTGGTGCTGCCTGAAAACTGCGCCACGTTAAACCCCGCATCGCGCAAGGTCTTCGCGTGTTGCATCGCCGCCAACGTTGCGCCTTCGCCCTGCTGCATCACAAACACATCGGGCGCAAAATCGGCTTTCAGGCTGCCATAATCGCGCACCAGCAGCAGCAAGCGCTCAACGCCCATTGCAAAGCCGATGGATGGCGTGGCGCGTCCGCCCAATTCTTCCATCAAGCCATCATAACGCCCGCCGCCGCACACGGTGGCTTGCGCGCCCAGCTTGTCGGTCGTCCATTCAAACACGGTGTGGTTGTAGTAATCCAAGCCGCGCACCAAGCGTGGGTTTTCTATGTATTTGATTTGCAAGCCATCCAGCAGCGATTTGAACGTGTTGTAGTGTTGCAACGAGGCTTCGCCGAGATAATCCAGCAAGCGCGGCGCGGCGTTGCAAATGGCTTGCAGAGCAGGATTTTTGCTGTCTAACACGCGCAAGGGGTTGGTGTGCAAACGGCGTTTGCTGTCGTCGTCCAACTCGGCTTCGTGTTGCGACAAATAGTCCACCAAGGCAGCGCGGTGGGCGGCGCGTTCTTCGCGGTTACCCAAGCTGTTGATTTCCAGCGTTAATTGCTCGTTTATGCCCAATTCGCGCCACAAATCGGCGCACATGGCGATGATTTCCGCGTCAATATCAGGGTCGGCAAAGCCCAACGCCTCAATGCCCACTTGGTGAAACTGGCGATAGCGCCCTTTTTGCGGGCGTTCGGCGCGAAACATCGCGCCCATGTACCACAATTTTTGCGGCGCGGCGTAGGTTAAATCGTGTTCCACCACCGCGCGCAGGCAGCTTGCCGTGCCTTCGGGGCGCAGGCTGAGGCTGGTTTCGCCTGCGTTGTCGTTAAACGTGTACATTTCCTTGCCCACCACATCGGTTTCCTCGCCGATGGAGCGCACAAATAGATGGGTGTGTTCCACAATGGGCGTGCGGATTTGCTTGTAGCCAAATCGCTGCGTCCACTTTTGCACTTGGTTTTCAAAGGCTTGCCAAAAATCGGCGGTGAGCTTGAAGTCTTTTTGTTCAACGGGCAGAAGGTCGTTCATGCCTTTAACGGATTGGATTTTTTGGGACATAACTTTGCTTTCTTAGAAAATTTCGGTTTTCAGGCTGCCTGAAAAAATTAAAGTGTTCGTAAATACACGATGAGGCAGATTACAGCCACAGCCAGCGTTGCCAGCAGCCAAAAATGTCTTTTGGAAAAAGACGAGCGTATCGCCACATCGGGCAGGAAATTTACTTGTTTTTTGGCTTGGTAGCGCAAAAAATGGGGCAGCAGCGCGGCGGCGGTCAAATAGACTAGCAAAATGGTTGCGCTGCGGTGATCATCAGATGCCAATACCGAGCTGATGATGTGCAAACACCCTATAAACCCCGCAGCCGTGCCAATTACAAACGCCCAAATGCGTACAACCTGCTGCCAATTAACTGGCAGTTTTTCATATTGGTACTGCGTGTTGAAAAGACCGCTTTCCGAATAAAAAATGCGCGCGCTGTATAAAGGGATAATGGGCAAAAAGGCGAGAATAATCCAATAGGTGGTAACGAACGAGCCGTCTGGTTGGTAATCGCATTCGCCGTAAAATGTTGTGCCGAAACCGTTGATTGATGACATATTGTTTTTCAGGCTGCCTGAATGTGTAAAATGGCGGCGATTATACCCGATTTCCCCGAAAACACGCATGAAACCCACCAATCCGCTGCCGCTTTTGGACGGCATCAAACCCAGCTACCTCAACCTACCACACGACAAACAATACATCGGCAAACCGCTGCTGTGCTATTTACGCGCCCGCTTTCCGTTTATCGCCGAAAACGTTTGGCGCGCGCGGCTCAACAGCGGCATGGTGGTGAACCAGCGCGGCGAGCCGTTGCACGAAAATGTGTTGTACCAAGCGGGCGAAAAAATTTTTTACTACCGTGAAGTGAGCCGCGAAGACGAGCCGCGCATTCCGTTTAACGAAAAAATCTTGTGGCTGGACAACGATTTAATCGTGGTAGACAAGCCGCATTTTTTGCCCGTTACCCCCAGCGGGCGATTTTTGCGCGAAACGCTGCTCACGCGCCTGCGGCTGCATCCCGATTTGCAGCATCTGAATACCGCCGACATCACGCCGCTGCATCGGCTGGACAAAGACACCGCAGGCGTGATGCTGTTTTCACACAATCCCGCCACCCGTGCGGCGTATCACACGCTGTTCCCCAGCCATGCCATCCAAAAAACCTACCACGCGCTCGCGCCCACGCGCTTGGATTTGCCCTACCCGCTTACCGTGCGCACGCGCCTTGTGCCCAGCGAGCCGTTTTTTTTGATGCGAGAAACGGCGGGCGAGACAAACGCCGAAACGCGCGTGCGGCTGCTGGAACAGCGCGGCGAGGTAAGCCTATACGAATTGCAGCCGATTACGGGCAAAAAACACCAGCTTCGCGTGCAGATGATGGGGCTGGGGATGCCGCTGCTTAACGATGTGCTGTATCCCATCGCGCAGCCTGAAAATGGGGATGATTACAGCAAACCGTTGAAATTGTTGGCGAAGCGGTTGGAATTTATTGACCCGATAACGGGGACGCGGCGTGAGTTTGCGAGTGAACAAGCATTATAAATGGGTGGGATTGAGGCAGCCTGAAAAGCGTGTGCAGAAGCGTTTTCAGACTGCCTTTGGTGTGTATAGGCAGCCTGAAAACTAAAAATGAAGCGGCGACGGCTTGTTGCTAAATAGTGTTCAACAGGGTTTGATTGTTTCGCAAAATGTCGGCGAGCTGCGGATGCTCCATCGGTTAGGGGTTTGGCAACGGTTTCGGTTTGTTTTGGGGTGTGAGGCAGCCTGAAAACGATGTTATCCCTTTTCAGGCTGCCTCAGTATTTTTAGCCAGCGCACGGCTTGCCAGCAAGCCGTA
>CAJPSG010000183.1 GCA_905373195.1 Kingella oralis | reverse complement strand
GGTTTTTGCATTTGAGCAAAGAAGAGGTAAAAGTCAAAAGCGGCGCGGGCTTTCGTTATATGACAAAAGAAACGATGATTTTTCCGCGTTTTCATCAGCTTGATGCGGTACGGCAGTTGGTGGCGCACGCCAAAACACACGGCGCGGGCAAAAATTATCTTATCCAGCATTCGGCAGGCTCGGGCAAATCCAACACGATTGCGTGGCTGGCGCATCATCTTTCTTCCTTGCACGATGAAAACGATGAAAAAATTTTTCATTCGGTAATTGTGGTAACGGATCGGGTGGTGTTGGATAGGCAGTTGCAAGCCACCGTGGCTCAGTTTGAAAAAACGCAAGGCGTGGTGCAGAAAATTGATAAAGACACCCACCAGCTTGCCGCCGCGCTGGCGGGCAATGTGCCGATTATCATCACCACTATTCAAAAATTCCCCTATGTGATGAACAGCATTCAAACCAAAGCCAAACAAGGGGTAACCGTGCAGTTGAACACGGAAAACAAGCGTTTTGCTGTGATTGTGGACGAAGCGCACAGCTCGCAAAGCGGCGAAACCGCCAGCGAATTGCGCGGTATTTTGAACCAAAGCGGTATTGAAGCGGCGATTGCGGCGGAGTTTTTGGACGGCGGCGATGATGCTGTAGACACGGAAGCGCAAAAAAATATATTGCGCGAGCAGTTCAAACGCCATCGCCAACCTAATTTGAGCTTTTTCGCCTTTACCGCTACGCCCAAATGGAAAACCCTTGCGCTGTTTGACGAAGCGGGGGCAGATGGCAACACGCCATTTCACCGCTATACGATGAAACAGGCAATCGAAGAAGGGTTTATTTTAGATGTGTTGGCGAACTACACCACCTACACACAATATTTCAGGCTGCTGAAAACGGGCGAAAACAATATGGAACTGCCCAAACACAAAGCCAAAAAAGAGCTGATGCGCTTTGTTAATCTTCATCCGAGCGTTATCAGTCAAAAGGTGGAAATCATTGTGGAGCATTTTCGCACGGTAACGATGAACAAAATTGGCGGCAATGCCAAAGCGATGGTGGTAACGTCTTCGCGCGAATCGGCGGTGCGCTACAAACTGGCGTTTGACGACTACATCAAAGAAAAAGGCTATCACGGCATCAAATCGCTGGTGGCGTTTTCAGGCAAAGTGATTTTGCCCGAGCAGAGTGAAAAAGAATACAGCGAAGTGGCCATGAATCAAGGCATCAAAGAAACCGAATTGCCTGATGCTTTTGATAGCGGCCATTATCAAGTGCTGCTGGTTGCCGACAAATACCAAACAGGCTTTGACCAGCCTTTGTTGCATACGATGTTTGTGGATAAAGTGCTATCGGGCGTGCAGGCAGTACAAACGCTTTCGCGCTTAAACCGCATTTGTAAAGGCAAAGAAGATACATTTGTGTTGGATTTTGTGAATCATCATGAAGACATCTATGCCGCTTTCAAACCGTATTACCAACGCACAGATTTAGGCGAACTGCCCGATGAGGAAAAACTGGCCAAACTGGCGCATACGCTAGACGAATACGGCATTTATGACGAACAGGCAATCAACGCCTTTGCCAACATTTGGTTTAGCCACCGCACCACACCCACCGCAGGCGAGCATAAAAAACTCAATGCGTTGATTGATCAGGCGGTAGAAAAATACCTGCATCTTTCCGATAACCCCGAACACAACGAAGAGCAGCAAAAATTGTTTAAAAGCCAGCTTCAAAGCTATTTGAACCTGTATTTATTTGTGTCGCAGATTATCCCTTATGCTGATTCCATCCACGAAAAACGCCATGTTTACCTTAAAGCGTTGATGATGAAGCTGCCGCGCGGTTCGCAAAATGAAAAAATTGATTTATCCAAAATAACCTTGCTGCAATACTACCGCTTGCAGCAAATTGGCGAGGGCTCAATCAATTTAGCAGAAGGCGAAGCCAATCCGCTCAAAGGCTCAACCGATGTTGGCACAGGACAAACCAGCATCACGGAAGCAATTGACAAGCTGATTAAAGACCTCAACGACAGTTTTACCACCGAATTTACTTTGGCAGACCAGTTGTTTTTTGAATCTTTGGAGCAGTTTTGCGCTCAACATCCGAATGTGATTGACGCAGCGCAGCATAATCCGCTGCCGTCTTTTGTGGAGTATTTTTATACCCAGATTGATGATTTGCTGGCGGAACTGTTTGAAAAATTTGGCGAAAGCGTGATGAAAGTAATGAACAACGAACAAATCAAACAGAAAGTCAGCAACCGACTGGCAAAACAGATTTATCAAATGGTGCAGCAAGCATAAATGGGGCGGCAAAAATCGTATGTTTGGGAACGCCACGGCAAGCGCATTGGGGGGCAGCAATGGGCGTTTGCAAATGGTGGAACAAGATATGCTGCCCTGTTCTATTGCAAAGAGCGATGTGAACAGCCTCTATACTGCCCACTTACGCTTCAGAATAGACAGGGGCAGCCTGAAACCGCCCCCGCAGTTTTCAGGCTGCCTTAGCAACAGCATAGGCAGCCTGAAAACCAAAATGGAGCGGCGACGGCTCGTCGCCAAATCGCTTATCAAACAGGGCATTACTAATTTACTGAAATGTCGGCGAGCTACCAACGCTCCATCGGTATAAATACAGCTTCTCAATCCATGCTTGAACGCGGGCGCAATGGATGCAGCCTGAAAAAAGATTGCGCGTTCCCTACGGCTTGCTAGCAAGCCGTGCGCTGGCTTAAACCCCAAACGCAGCCTGAAACCCAAACGCAGCCTGAAACCGCCCCCGCAGTTTTCAGGCTGCCTCTATTTCGTTTAAAATATGCCACTTTTTCATGCCCTTAAAACCCATGTTTAACCACGCCCAAAACACGCTCAACCTCGCCCAATACGCCGAACGCGCCTACCTAGAATACGCCATGAGCGTGGTCAAAGGGCGCGCCCTGCCCGCCGTGCAAGACGGGCAAAAACCCGTGCAACGGCGCATCCTGTTTGCCATGAAAGACATGGGATTGGTGCATGGCGCAAAGCCTGTTAAATCCGCCCGCGTGGTCGGCGAAATTCTCGGCAAATACCATCCGCATGGCGACAGCTCCGCCTACGAAGCCATGGTGCGCATGGCGCAAGATTTCACGCTGCGCTATCCGCTGATTGACGGCATCGGCAACTTTGGCTCGCGCGATGGCGATGGCGCGGCGGCGATGCGCTACACCGAAGCGCGTTTAACCCCGCTTGCCGAGCTGCTGCTGAGCGAAATCAACCAAGGCACGGTGGACTTTATCCCCAATTATGACGGCGCGTTTGAAGAGCCCGAATCGCTGCCCGCGCGGCTGCCGATGGTGCTGCTCAACGGCGCAAGCGGCATCGCCGTGGGCATGGCAACCGAAATTCCATCGCACAATCTGGGCGAAGTGGCGCAAGCGGCGGTGGCGTTGCTGAAAAATCCCACTCTCACCACCGCCGATTTGCAGCACCACATCCCCGCGCCCGATTTTGCAGGCGGCGCACACATCATTACCCCCGCCAAAGACATCGCGCAAATTTACGAAACAGGCAAAGGCAGCATCCGCGTGCGCGCGCGTTACGAAGTGGAAAAGCTGGCGCGTGGACAATGGCGCGTGGTTGTAAGCGAATTGCCGCCCAACACTTCCGCCGCCAAAATCTTGGCGGAAATCGAAGAACAAACCAATCCCAAGCCCAAAGCAGGCAAAAAACAGCTTAACCAAGAGCAGCTCAACACCAAAAAGCTGATGCTGGATTTACTGGAAAAAGTGCGCGACGAAAGCGATGGCGAACACCCCGTGCGCCTTGTGTTTGAGCCCAAATCCAGCCGAATGCAGCCTGAAACGTTTATCAACACGCTGATGGCGCAAACCAGCATGGAAGGCAATGTTTCTGTAAACCTTGTGATGATGGGGCTGGATAACCGCCCCGCACAAAAAAACCTGAAAACCATCTTGCAAGAATGGCTG
>CAJPSG010000182.1 GCA_905373195.1 Kingella oralis | reverse complement strand
TAGACATTGATGCGCAAAAAACCTTCACTCCGCTTTGCCCTGCCGAATTGCCCGTTATCCCCCGCGCCGTACGCCATTTGTGCCTGAACGCGCTCGCCACCATCACCGTGCCATCGCTGGGCAACAAGCGGCTGTTTTGTTCGCAATTTGTGATAGAAGCCTTTAACCGCGCAGGCAAGCCGCTCACCACCGCGCGACCGCAATGGGTGGACCCATCCGACATCCTGCATCTGCGCGAAGACGACATCGCCACCATCGCCCCCGTGTTGCCAAGCTGCACTACATCGGGCATCTGCAATGCACGCCCTCGCTATGGAACATCAGTTGCCAAGCGCAGTCCAAACCATCCACCCCGCCGCAGAATAGTTTTCAGGCTGCCCTACCCTGATGCAGCCTGAAACCTTTAAACACCCGCCCCTATTGACCACACATTTGGCGACAAACCATCGCCGCCCCCTTGCAGATTTCAGGCTGCCCCCAAAAACCATGCCCAGCCCCAAACCCACCCTGCGCTATCTGCGCTACGGCTTTCTCCTCAGCATCCTCAGCATCCTCGCCCTGCAAGCATGGTGCGCATGGCAAGTCTATCAATACGCCCACGCCCCCGCCGCGCTGCCCAAACACGCCGATGCCGCCGTCGTGCTTGGCGCAGCCGCATGGGGCGACAAACCCTCGCCCGTGTTCCGCGAACGCATCAACCACGCCATCGCCCTATATCAATCCGAGCGCGTAGAAAAACTCATCTTCACAGGCGGCACACGCAAAGAAGGCTACCCCAGCGAAGGCGAAGTCGCCCGCAAATTTGCCATCAAACAAGGCATCCCCAGCCACGACATCATCTACGAAACCCGCTCCAAAGACACCTATCAAAACCTCGTCAATACCCGTCTGCTGATGCAAAAACACAAACTGCACAACCTCATCATCGTAAGCGACCCCCGCCACGCCCTCGCCCACCCCCACCAGCCGCTACACCGAAGCCTCCGAGCAAGCCCGCTGGAAATTCTTTATCCAAGAAAGCTACTCGCTGTTTATCTACCGCCTGCTGCACGCAGGGCGCACGGTGTTGGATTGGATAGATTAGGCAGCCTGAAAACCGTGTTACGCCCGTTTCAGGCTGCCTTATTCTGCATACCCAAGGCAGCCTGAAAAGCCGCTTTCCCGTTTTCAGGCTGCCTCATCATCCAAGCCAGCGCACGGCTTGCCAGCAAGCCGTAGGGGGCGCGGATGACTGTTTCAGGCTGCCCAAGCATTCGCGCCCGCGTGCCCGCATCATTAAGGCAGCCTGAAAAACAAAATCCCCATACAAAAACCCCTGCTCAACGGATAACACGTTTCGCAGGGGTTTTCATCCATCCTCAATCATCAATCAAACAACGCATTGATGGCATCATCGCTGCCGCCCTTGCTGCTGCGGCTGCCGTTGTCGCTCGGGTTCGCCAGCGCATCATCCGCCTGTTTAATATCGGCGATGCGTTTTTGCGCCTTGGCGTAGCCGTTATCAGCAGCGCGTTGATACCAGCGATGTGCCTCGTCCACATTCTTACTCATGCCCAGCCCGCGTTCATACATAATGGCAAGATAATATTGCGCCTCGGCATGGTTGGCTTCGGCAGCGCGGGTTAGCCATTTGTAGGCGTTGCCATAATTGCCCTGCTCGGCTTCGTCCACGCCCAGCGTGGTTTGCGCGTCGGCATCGCCTTGCTCGGCGCGTTTTTTCAACGCTTCGGCTTGCGCTTGGGCAGCGTCTAACACCTTGCCTTGCGGTTGGTTTTGCACAAATGCGCCATCAAACAACACATTGCCCTCGCCATCGGTGAGCACACCTTTGCCTTCCAAATACAGCGTGGCGGGTTGGTATGCGCCCGCATAATGGTTGCCATTGGATAAATCGCAATAGGCGGTTTGCGCGTCAAATGTGCCGATGCACTCGCTTTGGTCGGCAAAGATGATTTTGCCGTTGCCCATCATGGCGTTGTTGCGGAACGCGCCTTGATAGCGGTTGCCTGTTGCGGCGGTGAGCGTGCCCTCGCCTTGCATCAGGTCGTTTGCAAACGCACCCTCGTAGCGATTGCCATCAAAAGTGAACACGCCTTTGCCGTGGCGTAGGTCGTTTTGGTAGTCGCCTTGATACGCATCGCCGTTGGGCGCGGTGCAAGTGGCGATGCCGTTGAGCTTGTCGGCAATCACGTTGCCGATGCAAACGGTGCCGTTGGCGCGGGTGATTTTGCCGTTGGGGTCGTTGGCTTGGCCGTTAATCACGTTGCCTTCAAAAATGTCGCCATTGGGATAGCGCAACGTGTTTTCAGGCTGCATCGTAGCGGACGCGGCGGGCGGCGGTTCTGCATGGCGAGACGAATTGAAACTAAACAGCGCAAACAAACCGCGAAACACAATCACCCCCACCACCGCTGCCACCACGCCTGTTTTCAGGCTGCGTGATGACAGCTTGGGGCGATGGCTTCTGCTGGTCGGCGCAACCGCTGCGCTGCGAAAGGCTTGCGCTGTGCGAAATGGGCTGTTGGCAGTGGGGAAATCCGCCGCCCATTGCTGCGCGATTTTTTCCAAATCTTGCAACGCCTCGTTTACTTCGCTGGCGGTGGCAGGGACTTCGCCACCGTGCGAGCCTTTGTTGCCGTTTTTGCGGATAAAATGTGCGCGCTCAGCTTGTTCGCGCTGCCACACGTTTTCTTTTTCCAAAATGTAGATTTGCGAGAACAAGCTATCCAGCTTCAAAGTTTGCCACGCATTCGGATTGCTGCTGCCCGTGGCGCGGCTGTTGTAGAAAGGATTGGCGACTTCCACGCCCTTTTGAATGGCGGGCAACTGCATTTTTTGCCAATAAAACGCCACGATGTATTCCAGCGCACGGCGAGTGGCGTTGAGCGCGGCATCGTAATGCCCATTGCGCGCGTGGCTTTCCGCCTCTTGCGCGGATGTTTGCACTTCGCTGGGCAGATGGGTGAGCGGCGTGAGGAAATCAAAACGGGAAGTCATGGCTGTCCTTTTAGCGGTTGGCATTTCAGGCTGCCTATGGCAAGGCAGTAGGCAGCCTGAAAATGTTATCAAAATTTAAGCGGTTTATCTAACACCGCCGCCCAAAAGAAATGCCCCAATCCAAACAAAAATACACAATAAAAAAACCTGCTTTCAACAAAGCAGGTTTTAAAAACTTGGCACGCCCAGGGGGAATCGAACCCCCGTTACCGCCGTGAAAGGGCGATGTCCTAACCGCTAGACGATGGGCGCGTCTAAAAATAGGTTCTTGGCGCACCCGGAGCGATTCGAACGCCCGACCCTCTGGTTCGTAGCCAGATACTCTATCCAACTGAGCTACGGGTGCGTATTTGCACATCAATTTGTTTCAATGCAAGTCAAGAAAGCGCGATAATACAGACCTGTCGCTGTTTTGTAAAGCACGATTTAACACAAATCTAGCAATGATTTGTTTTCATTGTGGATATTATCACACCATGCTGATGCCTGATATTTCTTGCGCGATGCGGGCGGCGTAGTTGTCGGTCATGCCGCCGATAAAATCCAGAATTTTCATGTATGCCAAATATAAGCTGTCGCGTTCGGTAATCGGGTCGTTTTCCAGCAGGCTTAATGCAAGTTTGTGCTGCTTTTTGCAGTTGCCCGTAACAATCAGCGCGTGGGCGGCGGGTACAAGCAAATCCAGCATGGAGGCGATACAGGAAAACGCCGCCAGTTCTACTTTCACGCGGTGGCGGAAAATGCGCTCGCGGGCGAGTATTTTGGCGTTTTGCAAAGCCTCGTGTACGGCGGCGGGGCTTTGTTCAATCAAGTCTTTGCCTTGAAAGTCGCCGTGGAGCAAGGCGGCGTGATGGGCGATAAATGTTTGCGCGATGCCGTCAATCGCGGCACCAATGGCGATGCCGCGCATCATGGCGTTGCGTTGGATTGCACAGCGTGGAGTAATTCAGCGAACGGGGTGTCGGGGGT
>CAJPSG010000181.1 GCA_905373195.1 Kingella oralis | reverse complement strand
GCCCTACTCACCACTCTCCTACTCACCGCCTGCACCCACCATTCAGACAGCCTGAAACCCACTCCCAACCGCATAGACGTATATCGCAGCGATAACGCAACCCAATGCAACGGCGACGGCATTTCCCCCGAAGCCATGCAAAGCGAACTGGGCGCAATCCCCGTATTCTCCGCCCGCAAAGACCACCTGCGCGGCGTATCCTTCCCCGCCGTATGCGGCGGCGCAACAGGCAGCGTGAACGTGTACACCATCCCGCAAACAAGCCAAGCCGCCGCCGAACAACGCGGCTTTCGCGTGTTTACCGCAGAGTAACCTGAGGCAGCCTGAAAATCCCAACCCCATTTTCAGGCTGCCACCCCCCAAAGGCAGCCTGAAAACGCAAAAACAAAAGAAAGCAAAACCATGTCGCTGATTGAATGCAAAAACATCAACCGCTATTTCGGCACAGGCGAAAACCGCGTGCACGTGCTCAAAAACATCAACCTCTCCATAGAAAAAGGCGATTTTGTCGCCATCATCGGACAATCAGGCTCGGGCAAATCCACGCTGATGAACATTCTCGGGCTGCTGGATACGCCCACCAGCGGCACATACAGCATCGCAGGCACCGAAACGTCCAGAATGAGCGCCGACGAACTCGCCGCCATGCGCCGCAAACGCTTCGGCTTCATCTTCCAACGCTACAACCTACTCAGCTCGCTCACCGCGCGGGATAACGTTGCCTTGCCCTCCGTGTACGCAGGCATTGGCTACGCCCAGCGCAGCCAACGCGCCGATATGCTGCTGGACAAACTGGGGCTGCAAGGCAAAGAAAAAAACAAGCCCAGCGAACTATCAGGCGGGCAACAACAGCGCGTATCCATCGCCCGCGCCCTGATGAACGGCGGCGAAATCATTTTTGCCGACGAGCCCACAGGCGCGCTGGATTCGCACAGCGGCGAAAACGTGATGGAAATTATCCACCAGCTCTACAACGACGGGCACACCATTATTATGGTAACCCACGACCCCAAAATCGCCGCCCAAGCCAACCGCGTGATTGAAATCCGCGATGGCGAAATCATTTCCGACACCAGCAAAAGCCAAGAAATCCCGCCCAGCCATGTGCAAGCGATTGCCGAAAAACGCGGCTTGGCGTTCTACAAAGGCCAATTCCAAGAAGCGTGCAAAATGTCGGTGCAGGCGATTGTGGCGCACAAAATGCGCTCCCTGCTCACTATGTTGGGCATCATCATCGGCATTGCCGCCGTGGTGTCGGTGGTGGCGTTGGGCAACGGCACGCAGGAAAAAATCCTGAAAGACATCAGCTCCATGGGCACCAACATGATTAGCATCTATCCGGGCAAAGGCTTTGGCGACCGCCGCTCGGGCAAAGTGAAAACGCTCACCGTTGCCGACAGCCAAGCCATCGCAGGGCTCAGCTATGTGGAAAGCACCACACCAGGCAGTTACAGCAGCGGCACATTAACCTACAAAAACATTGACTTAACCGCCAGCGTGGCGGGTGTGGGCGAGCAATATTTTGATGTGCGCGGGGAAAAAATCGGGCTGGGGCGATTGTTTAACGCGGAAGACGTGAAAGACAACGCGCAAGTGGTGGTGATTGATGAGAACACGCAGCAAAAATTGTTTCCCGATGGCGAAAACCCGCTGGGCAAAGTGGTGCTGCTAAAAAAACGCCCGCTCACCGTCATCGGCGTGTTGAAAAAAGACGACAACCAATTTGAGGCCCCGTCCGACAGCTTGCAGATTTACACGCCCTACACCACGCTGATGAGCCAAATCAGCGGCAATAAATACATCAGCAATATCACGGTGAAAGTTAAGCCCGATGTGGACACGCAAACGGCAGAAAAAGGCATCACCGAGCTGTTGCGCGCGCGGCACGGCACGGAAGATTTCTTTACGCAAAACAGCGACAGCATTAAGAAAATGGTGGAAAAAACCACGGGCACCATGGCGTTGCTGATTTCGTCTATCGCCGTGATTTCGCTGGTGGTGGGCGGCATTGGCGTGATGAATATCATGCTGGTGTCGGTTACCGAGCGCACCAAAGAAATCGGCGTGCGCATGGCGATTGGCGCGCGGCAAAACAGCATTTTGCAGCAGTTTTTGATTGAAGCAATTTTGCTGTGTTTGATTGGCGGGCTGGCAGGCGTGCTGATTTCGTTTGGCTTGGCTTCGCTGTTTAACAGCGTGGTAACCGATTTTGCCATGTCGTTTTCCACCGCGTCTATCGTGGGCGCGGTGCTGTGTTCATCAGCGATTGGCGTGCTGTTTGGCTATATGCCCGCCAAGAATGCGTCTAAGCTCAACCCGATTGATGCGCTGGCGCATGATTGATTAAGGTGGCGATGTTTAGGCAGCCTGAAAAGCGGTTTTGCGGTTTCAGGCTGCCTTTATGCTGGTAGGGTGGGCAACTGGTTGCCCACTATTTGTTGTTTATTGTATCGCTAACGTTTTGGTGGGCAATCAATTGCCCACCCTACGCACACATTTCAGGCTGCCTATATTATGCAGCTACAAAATAATACTTTCTTGCAAATTTTACTGACCAAGATAATCTGTAAATATGTTTATTTACGTAAATTAACAAATAAACAACGTAATTTTACGCAGGGGGGGTAGCATTGCAGACTCTTACACAACCTTTCTTTTAACCCTTTTTTGGAGAGAACTATGTTAAAAAATTTAAGTTTAACTTTAATCGCCGTAGCCGTGTTATCCGCTTGCAGCAGCAGCGGAGGCTCGCCCAGCAGCCGTTTGGACACAGGCGCAAACGTGATTGGCGCAGGCTCAACCAATAACAATGGTAACAACAACGGCAACAACAATAATAACAACGGCAATAACAACAATGGCTCGGATTCAAACGGCAGCTTGTTCCCGAAAAAGAATAACCCGCAGCCGCAGCCTAATCCACAACCTCAACCTAATCCGCAGCCTCAACCTAACCCTCAACCACAGCCCAACCCTCAACCACAGCCCAATCCTCAACCAACCCCACAACCCCAACCCACTCCGCAGCCTCAACCTAATGACCCTGTTCCCGCAGACATAAAAGCCGAAGTTGAGAGAGCAAAAATGGTAACAGCTAAGGATCTTACTGCGAATGTAGATTTTATTCTGAGCCACAACCCGCTCTATGAATTAACCATTGATGGCAAAACCTATCACTATCACAATAAACACGCATCAGTAGAAAATGACCCCGTTAATCTTGCAGATTTAGGCATGGGATATTCTTCTCGCCAAGTGGTTTATTCGGTTACGCCAGCAACTGCACCTGAGGGTACGATTGACCTTGACCCATCTAAAAAAGATACCGCTACTGGTGTATTAAATGCGTATCAACGTCCTTATTCTATTGTTTTTTCTGAGACGCTTCCAAGTTACAGGGTAGCTGGTGTGCCTGAATTCTCTTTTAATCCTGAGTGTAAGGCAAATCTTGCTAATAAAGACTGTCTCAAAATTTCAAAAATGTACACCGCAGGTTATCAAACGCCATGGAGTGCTTTTGAGAATTTCGCAAAAGGCAACCAAAAATTTATCTACACAGGAGAGGCATTTACAGAGGGTGCTGTACCCGAAAAAGGTGCATTCAATTATCAAGTTGCCTTTGGTCTTGATGATGACGTACTTACCGCAAAAGGCTCAGGCAGTATCACAGGCATCAATAGTCTAGGTACGGTTACTTTGGGCGAAGGTAAACTTAGCATGATATCGCACTATACTAATGATTTGGAGCACGCAGGCGTAATCAATGGTCTTGCAACAGCAAGCAATGGTGGTAGAAAGGGTTCCTACTTACTTAATTTCTTCGGCCCAAACGCTGAAGAAGTAGCGGGTACGGGAGCTGTTATAAATGAGGATGGAGTTACCCCAACCCAATTCGGTTTCAGCGGCGCCCGCTAACTCCTAACCCCCCAGCCTAATCAGGCAGCCTGAAAATCCCCACCCGAATTTCAGGCTGCCTT
>CAJPSG010000180.1 GCA_905373195.1 Kingella oralis | reverse complement strand
CCAGTGGTTTTGCGTGTAGGCATTGACGATGATGAGCGTGCGCCCCATCATTGCCCATCCCAACCCCGCCATGCTTACCATCACCCCAACCATCACCCCCATCCCAGCGCTCACCGACAACTACATCTGGCTTATCCAACAACACAACCAAGCCGTCTGCATAGACCCCAGTGAAGCCTCCCCCGTGCTGGATTATCTGCACGCACACGGCTTAACCCTCGCCCAAATCTGGATAACCCACGCCCATGCCGACCACACCGCAGGCATCGCCGCGCTCACGCAACACTTTTCAGGCTGCCCCGTTTACGGCGCAGAAGACATCCCCCAAGCCACCCACATCGTGCGCGAGGGCGACAGCATCGCATGGCAAAACCACCGCGCAGCTGTGTGGCACACCGCAGGGCACACCGCCCACCACCGCTGCTACCTGCTCAACCAGCAACACCTGTTTACAGGCGACACCCTGTTTTCCGCAGGCTGCGGGCGCGTGTTCCCCAACAGCCGCCCGCAATGGCTGTACCACAGCCTGCAACGCATTTTCAGGCTGCCCGATGCCACCCAACTCTACCCCGCGCACGAATACACCGCCGCCAACCTGCGCTTCGCCGCCCACATAGAACCCGATAACCCCCACATCATCGCCGCGCAACAACGCGCCCAAACCATCCCCAGCCTGCCCGTAACCCTCGCCCACGAAAAGCAAATCAACCCCTTTTTGCGCGTGCACCTGCCCGCCGTGCAACAACGCATCCGCCAGCTTACCGCGCAAACGTATAGCAGCGAGGAAGATTATTTTGTTGCCCTGCGCGAGTTGAAAAACCATTTTTAATGCCAACGAAAGAAAAGGCAGCCTGAAAAAATGCAGGGTGTGGCTTTGCCACGCACCATTTATTGAAGATGGCTAACGGCGCGTGGCAAAGCCGCACATCCTACTCGTTATATATTTTCAGGTTGCCTCAGTTAATCACACTAAGGCAGCCTGAAAATACCCACCGTTTATGGAGTGTCGGCGGCTCGCCGACATGATGCGGGATAAGCACGCTGTTGTTATTTTTAATTTTCAGGCTGCCTCAACCGCCCACATCCCCACAACGTTTCTTACCAAAAATCCCCCCATTTTCCCCAAATTTCCCATTGCCATCCCCCCAATCACAGAACAAAACACCAAAATTCCACCGCAAACCGCGTCATCGCGCCAAACCCACGCTAAACCATTCTTCGCATATTTTGACAATTTTTAACAAATCCCCTATTATTCCCCACTTGATGCGTGTTTCAGGCTGCCTATTCGCCGTAAAACGCGCAATAATTCAACCATATACATAATAAGAGGGAGCATTATGGAACCCATTCAACTTAACGCTTATTACACCCTAATCGCCGCCACCCTCGTGCTGTTGCTAGGGCGCGTTATCGTAAAAAAAGTTAAATTTTTCCGAGACTTCAACATCCCCGACCCCGTAGTCGGCGGATTGCTGGTTGCCGCCATCTTCACCACCCTGTATTACACCACAGGCATCACCTTCGCCTTTGAAGCCTCGTTGCAATCCACCTTTATGCTGGTGTTTTTCTCGTCCATCGGTTTGTCGGCCGACTTCTCCCGCCTCAAACAAGGCGGCTTCCCCTTGGTTGCCTTTCTGATTATCGTGAGCATCTTTATTCTGGTGCAAAACTTCGTGGGCATCGGCTTGGCAACCGCGCTGGGGCAAAACCCGCTCATCGGCTTGATTACAGGCTCGATTACGCTCACGGGCGGGCACGGCACAGGTGCAGCCTATGGCGACACCTTGGCGCATAAATACGGCATCCAAGGCGCGGTGGAAATGGCCATGGTTTCCGCCACTTACGGCTTAGTATCAGGCGGCTTAATTGGCGGTCCCGTTGCCCGCCGCTTGGTCAACAAAATGGGGCGCAAACCCCTTGCCGAAACCAGCGACGACAACGACAGCAACGACAACTACGATGACAAAACCTTTGAACAAGCTCACCGCCGCCGCTTGATTACCGCCGAATCCGCCATTGAAACTATGGCATTGTTTGCCGCCTGCTTGGCGTTCTCATCGTTTATGGTGGGCTACATGAAACAAGTTGCGCCTGATTTCAAACTGCCGCAATTTGTGTGGGCGCTCGGCTTTGGCGTGGTGCTGCGCAACGCGCTCACAGGCATTTTTCGCTTCAATATGTTTGACCGCGCCATTGACGTGTTCGGCAACGCCTCGTTAAGCCTATTCCTCGCCATGGCATTGATGAGCATGAAACTGTGGCAACTGGCAGGCATGGCAGGGCCCATGATGATTATCTTGCTGGTGCAAACCGTGGTGATGATTTTCTACGCCTATTTCGTAACCTTCCGCTTTATGGGCAAAGACTACGATGCCGCCATCCTCGCCGCAGGACATTGCGGCTTCGGGCTGGGCGCAACGCCCACCGCCGTTGCCAATATGCAATCAGTAACCAGCACATTCGGGCCATCGCACAAAGCGTTTTTGATTGTGCCGCTGGTGGGCGCGTTCTTCATCGACTTGATTAACGCCGCCATCCTAGACCGCATGATGGCGTTCTTTGGCTGATTGGATGATTGATAACGGCTGATATTTTGAGCCGCCAAACTGCGTTTCAGGCTGCCTCTATCGTATTGGATAGGGCAGCCTGAAAATGTTTTTGGGGTTACCGCCAATGAGCAAAATTGTTTGACTGCGCCTAATAAGTTCGCCCGCGCCGCGATAAGGCGCAAAGGTAAATCCATCAGAAATATTAAACGAAGCACAGCAAACACCATTTTGGCTTCGTTAAACTGCTTTCAGGCTGCCTTAAACATCGCAAAGGCAGCCTGAAACACAAAATAGAGCGATTGCTTTCAGCCCTTTCCAAACTTTTACTTACCCCATTTTTGCGTTAAAATCACGCATTCCAACACAGGTTTAACCATCATGACAAAATTCATCTTCGTAACGGGCGGCGTTGTTTCTTCATTGGGTAAAGGCATCGCCGCCGCTTCTATTGCCGCCATCCTAGAATCGCGCGGGCTCAACGTAACCATGCTCAAACTAGACCCCTACATCAACGTAGACCCAGGCACGATGAGCCCGTTTCAGCACGGCGAAGTGTTTGTAACCGACGATGGCGCAGAAACCGATTTAGACTTGGGGCATTACGAACGCTTTATCCACGCCACGCTCACCCGCGCCAACAGTTTCAGCTCGGGGCAAGTGTATGAAAACGTCATCGCCAAAGAACGACGCGGCGACTATTTGGGCGGCACAGTGCAAGTCATCCCCCACATCACAGACGAAATCAAACGCCGCATCCACGAAGGTGCGGCAGGCAAAGACGTGGCGATTGTGGAAATTGGTGGCACGGTGGGCGACATTGAATCGCTGCCGTTTTTGGAAGCCATCCGCCAAATGCGCAGCCAGCTTGGGCGCACCAACACCTTGTTTGTGCATCTGTCGTATGTGCCTTATATCGCGGCGGCGGGCGAAATCAAAACCAAGCCCACGCAGCACACCGTGAAAGAAATGCTCAGCATCGGCTTGCAGCCCGACATCCTTATCTGCCGCATGGACAGAATCCTGCCCGATGAAGAACGCCGCAAAATCGCGCTGTTTTGCAACGTGGAAGAACGCGCCGTGGTGGGCAGCTACGATGCCGACAGCATCTATGAAGTGCCCGAAATGCTGCACAATCAAGGCATTGACACCATTATTTGCGAACAGTTGCAGCTTAACGTACGCCAAGCCGATTTAACCGAGTGGAAAAAAATTGTTTATGCAATCAAAAATCCGCAGCACAAGGTAAACATCGCCATGGTGGGCAAATATGTGGACTTAACCGAGTCCTACAAATCGCTCACCGAAGCCCTACGCCATGCAGGCATTCACACGCAAACTGATGTAAACATTACTTATATTGACAGCGAAACGCTAGAACAAGACGGCGTAGGCAGCCTGAAAAACTTTGATGCCATTCTTGTACCGGGCGGCTTTGGTTCGCGC
>CAJPSG010000179.1 GCA_905373195.1 Kingella oralis | reverse complement strand
TTATAGGATAAGGTTTGTAGGGGTTTTTAGCACCTTTTTTGTCCTATATGCCCAACTTTCTGCTCACCCAATGCCTTAAAACTTTCATTGGTTTCGTTACGCTCATCCTCCAAATCTCTTTTGCTGCGCTTATAACGCCGCTCGGCACGTTCCCCCTTTTCTTTCGCTTCATTTATATCGCTAATCGCACCCGCCCCCTTTACCAAACCTGTTGCGCCTAAAACCGCTGCCGCACCCCACAATAAAACAGGAATTGCCATAACTTCGTCTCCTAAAAATAAAACCGTTTCAAATCGCAAATAAAAATTTCATATAAGTATATGAAATTCAAATTTTACCCATTTCCCAAAATTCATACAACAGTATGAAGACGAAAACTGGGCTTACTGTTGAAATTCCTACAATAGTAGGAGAACACTTTGGAAGATGTCGCTATCGCTTTTGGGAAAACTCTACGCCGCCTGCGCAAGCAAGCTGGGCTGACCCAAGAACAACTTGCCTTTGAAGCCGAGATGCAGCGCGTCTATATAAGCATCTTGGAGCTTGGGCAGCAGCAACCCTCATTAAATACCATTATCAAGTTAGCAAAAGGTTTGAATTGCACAGCATCCGAAATAATTGCACTGACAGAAGAATTGTTAAATAACCCAAATACACACGAATAAATTTTCAGGCTGCCTATGTTTTCTCCCGCATAGGCAGCCTGAAAAGCTAAAAACCCAAACACAAAAAACGTTTACAATATGCCCCTACCCTTTTCAGGCTGCCTCAAACGCCAAAGGCAGCCTGAAAACCATTTTTAAGCCATTTAACCAACCCATTAACCCCAACGAGTCCCCCCATGTCCCAAGAAATCCTAGACCAAGTGCGCCGCCGCCGCACCTTCGCCATCATCTCCCACCCCGATGCAGGCAAAACCACGCTCACCGAAAAACTGCTGCTGTTCTCAGGCGCAATCCAAAGCGCGGGTACGGTAAAAGGCAAGAAAACCGGCAAATTCGCCACCTCCGACTGGATGGAAATCGAGAAGCAGCGCGGCATTTCCGTGGCGTCCAGCGTGATGCAGTTCGACTATAAAGACCACACCGTCAACCTGCTGGACACCCCAGGCCACCAAGACTTCTCGGAAGACACCTACCGCGTGCTCACCGCCGTGGACAGCGCGCTGATGGTGATCGACGCCGCCAAAGGCGTGGAAGCGCAAACCATCAAATTGCTCAACGTCTGCCGCCTGCGCAACACGCCCATCGTAACCTTTATGAACAAATACGACCGCGAAGTGCGCGATTCGCTGGAATTGCTCGACGAAGTGGAAAACATCCTGAAAATCCGTTGCGCGCCCGTAACTTGGCCGATCGGCATGGGCAAAAACTTCAAGGGCGTGTACCACATTCTGAATGACGAAGTGTATCTGTTTGACGCGGGCGGCGAGCGGCTGCCGCACGAGTTTGACGTGATTAAGGGCATAGCCAACCCCGAATTAGAAAAACGTTTTCCGCTGGAAATCCAGCAGCTGCGCGACGAAATCGAGCTGGTTCAGGCTGCCTCCAACGAGTTTGATTTGGCAGAGTTTTTGGCGGGCGAACTCACACCCGTGTTCTTCGGCTCGGCGATTAACAATTTCGGCATTCAGGAAATTTTAAACTCGCTGATTGACTGGGCACCCGCGCCGCAGCCGCGCGATGCCACCGTGCGCCAAGTTGCGCCCGACGAAGCCAAATTCTCGGGATTTGTGTTTAAAATCCAAGCCAATATGGACCCGAAACACCGCGACCGCATCGCCTTTTTGCGCGTCTGCTCGGGCAAATTCGAGCGCGGCATGAAGATGAAGCACCTGCGCATCAACCGCGAAATCGCCGCCAGCAGCGTGGTTACCTTTATGTCGCACGACCGCGAGCTGGTGGAAGAAGCCTTTGCCGGCGACATCATCGGCATCCCCAACCACGGCAACATCCAAATCGGCGACAGTTTTTCCGAGGGCGAAGTGCTGGCATTTACCGGCATCCCGTTTTTCGCGCCCGAACTGTTCCGCAGCGTGCGCATTAAAAATCCGCTGAAAATCAAACAACTGCAAAAAGGCTTGCAGCAGCTGGGCGAAGAAGGCGCAGTGCAGGTGTTCAAGCCGATGAGCGGCGCGGATTTGATTTTGGGCGCGGTCGGCG
This sequence comes from Kingella oralis, assembly GCA_905373195.1. Classification (GTDB taxonomy): domain Bacteria; phylum Pseudomonadota; class Gammaproteobacteria; order Burkholderiales; family Neisseriaceae; genus Kingella_B; species Kingella_B oralis_A. Next base: position 1,851 of record CAJPSG010000179.1, on the reverse strand, counting down.
TGTTGCAGTTTGAAGTGGTTACTTCGCGGCTCGCCAACGAATACGGCGTGGAAGCGGTGTTTGACAACGCCTCGATTTGGTCGGCACGCTGGGTGTCGTGCGACGACAAGAAAAAACTTGCCGAGTTTGAAAAGACCAACACGGGCAACCTTGCCATCGACGCGGGCGACAACCTCGCCTATCTCGCGCCCAACCGCGTGAACTTGAATTTAACCCAAGAGCGCTGGCCGGACATCGTGTTCCACGAAACGCGCGAGCATTCGGTGAAGCTGAACGATTGAAGGGAGGCAGCCTGAAAATGGGAATAGCGTTTCAGGCTGCCTTTTAAACATTTAAAACTCGTCCGCAATAAAAAGCAGCCTGAAAACCATGCCAACGGTTTTCAGGCTGCTTTTAGATAGGGTTACAGCAATTTGTCAATTGCCAGCGAGCAAAACAGAAACAGATAACTCAGCGGCCAAAACAATACGCTGCTTAATTTGGCGTTTGCCACTTCGCTCAGTGTATTGTGCATGGGATGCCATTCAATCAATCGACGCAAAACCAAGCGGTTAAGTGCCACGCCAATCACCAGATACAGCAACACCATCATGCCACCGCCCAACCCCAGCACATAAGCGAGATACATCAGCAGGCAGCCCGCCGCATAGAATAGGCACGCATAGCGCAGGCGCATCGGTGCTGCCGCCTGAATATCGCCGTCTTGCATTTCTTCGTTTTCAGCCATTTTACGTTTTCCTTATCGCATCATAATAGTATGAAATGCGGATTATAATCCGTGGATAAATAAGCGTCAAACGACGATATTCATTTAATTTTGTACACAAGTGCGAAAGTGAACGAATTAAGCAGCATCATCGGTTTGAAAATCAGACAAAAGCGGCAGGAAAACGGCATCAATCAGGAAAAACTGGCTTTATTGGCAGAAATAGACCGCAGTTATATGGGGCGTATTGAGCGTGGCGAAGTGAACATTACTTTGGAAAAACTCTACCGCTTATGCGAAGTATTGGAATGCGAAGCGGCTGATTTGCTACCACTACGTGCCGAATTGGCAGTCTGAAAACAGTTTTTCAGCCTGCCTTTAAGTAAAACAATTTTAATAAGGAATCCATAATGACCCCCATCGCCCAAATCCGACAAATCCGCATCGGGCAGCCTGAAAACTTTGCCCGCAACCAACAAAGCGCGATTAACAAGCAGCCTGTCAGCGGCAAAACCGCCGTTACGCCAAGCGGTTTGGCGGGCGATAGCGTGGGCGATCCGCGTTTTCACGGCGGCGCGGACAAGGCGGTGCACGTTTATGCGCTACACCATTACGACACTTGGCGGCGCGAGCTGCCTGCGGCGCAAAATATGCACGCAGGCGGCTTTGGCGAGAATTTTTGCCTTGATGGCGCGGATGAGCACTCGGTGTGCATCGGCGACGAATGGCAGATCGGCACGGCGCGTTTTGCCGTGAGCCAAGGGCGGCAGCCGTGTTGGAAGCTGAACGAGCGTTTCGGCGTGGCGGATATGGCGTTGCGTGTGCAGCAGAGTTTGCGCTGCGGCTGGTATCTGCGCGTGTTGGAGGCAGGCGAAGTGGCGGCAGGCGATGAAGTGTTTTTGCTCTCGCGTCCGTTTCCCGAATCGACGGTGGCGCGGGTGTTGGCGCTGATTGACAGCCGCTGCTGCGATGCAGACGAAATGCGCGCCGTATTGCGCCTGCCGCTGCCCGAATCGTGGGCGCGGCTGTTTGCGCGGCGGCTGGAAACGGGCGGGTGCGAAGATTGGGACAGCCGTTTGTTCGGCGACGGCAGCGACGGCAAAAAGGCAGCCTGAAAACGAGCAAAGCGAGTTTCAGCGAAGCTA
>CAJPSG010000178.1 GCA_905373195.1 Kingella oralis | reverse complement strand
GTTCGCCGATTTGGAAGACATTACCTTGTAAACAGCACTAAGGCAGCCTGAAAACATTTTTAGATGCTGTTTTAGCTCCGCTGAAACTCGCTTCGCTCGTTTTCAGGCTGCCTTTGGCATCGCACCGCCCTATTCCCGATTGCGCCCCTGCCAAAAATATCGCCACACAAACGCGGGAAACGCCGCCACCAAATACAAGCACACCACGGTGGCGTAAAACTCCCAATCTTGGCGATGCACGCTGCCCGAGCGGCTTTCCAACACATACGCAATGGCGGCGATGATGATAAAGCCCAACGCAAGTTCGGCGATGTGATGCAGAATGGTTTTGCGTTTCAGCGGGATGATGCCCAAGCCGCGTTGGGTGAGAAAGGGGAAATTGGCGATGATGAGCGTGAGCAGCAGCAGGGTGTACATGGGGGCGGTCATGGTGGGCTTTCTTTTGAAATGATTTTCAGGCTGCCTTAATGCAGCCGTTATTTTGGTTTACACAATGGCGGAGCAACCGCCGCTATTATTTTTCAGGCTGCCTATCGCTCGCATCCAGCACCACAAACACCAGCAAACTCAACCCCAGCAGCACCGCCGTCAGCACCAACGCTTTATCGTGGTTTGCTGCACCCACTTTGCTTAAATAGCGATAAATCAGCGTGGTCAAGGTTGTCCATTCGGGGCGCGAGAGAAACAGCGTGGCGGCAAATTCGCCGATGCAAGTGGCGGCGGCAAGCGTTAAGCCACGACGCAGGGCGGGCAGCAGCAAAGGCAGCGTAACCGCGTAGGCAGCCTGAAAACGGCTTGCGCCAGATACCCGCGCGGCAGCGATGTAGTTGGCAGGCAGCGCGTCCCAAGCGGATAAAATATCTTTGGTAACAAAGGGATAAGCCAGCAAGGCATACAGCGCAATCAACATCGGCAAGCTCGCCGACCAACTGGGATACAGCAGCAACACGCCAAACGACAAGCACACGGGCGACACCATAAACGGCAAAAAAGTGAGCGCACGAATCGCCGCCCATCGCCGCGCCGCTGCCGCGTGCAACGCGCCCAACACCGCCGCACCCGCCACCGCGCAGCCTGAAAACCGCGCCGTATTCCACAACGCTGCCAGCGTGTCGTCGTCCCACAGCACGCGCCACGCCGCGCCCGCTTGAGCAGCCTGAAACGCAATCGCCATCAAAGGCAAGGCACAGCACGCGGCAAGCGTAAACAAAGCAAACGCCAGCAAGGCGCGTTCCGCCCGCGTTTTCGGTTTTTCAGGCTGCCGGGCGCGCACCTCGGCGGCATCGGCGCGGCGGCTAATCGCGGCATACAACAGTCCCGCCAGCGCGGTTACGCCCAGCACCAGCCACACCAGCACCGCTGCGTGCGCCATATCCAATTCATACGCAATCAGTTGATAAACTTCCACTTCCACCGTGGCAAACCGCTGCCCGCCCAGCAGCAACGCCAGCCCAAAGCCCGAAAAACAATACAAAAACACCAAACACGCGCCGCCCGCCAGCCATGTTTTAAGCACGGGCAGTTCCACGCGCCAAAATCGTTGCCACGCATTCGCGCCCAGCGTTTGCGCCGCCGCCAAGCGGTTGGCAGGCACGCTCGCCAAGCCTTGATACGCTGCACGAATCATCACGGGCAAATTAAAAAACACGTTGCCATACAACAGCAACGCCGCCGTGTCCGCCCAGCCGCGCCACAACACGCCATGCTCGCCAAACAACGCCAGCACGCCCATGCCCGCCACCAGCGTGGGCAAAATAAACGGCAGCATCAGCAGCCGCAACACCAAAGCCCGCCCCGCAAACTGCAAGCGCGCCAACGCCCACGCAATCGGCACGCCCAGCACAGCCGTCAGCACCACCGTTGCGGCAGCTTGAAACACCGTCCAAACAATGCGCCGTTGGTAGTACGCATCGCCCAGCATCTCGCCCCACAACGGTGCAGCATCTTGATAGCCCAACATCGCCGCCAATGGCGCGACCACCATCACGCCCAAAAAGGCGAGAATGGGCAGGGCAAGCAAAACAGAGAAAGCGAAACGGCGCATGATGGGCAAGAGGGCGAAGAAAGAAATGCTGAATTGTAGCTTAATTCCCCTTTTCAGGCTGCCTAGGGGGTGGTTGATATTCAACTTTTGCAGCGGATTTTTCGTCATAAAATGGCAGATGCAAGGCAAAAATGCGAGCCTATGCCATCCATAGGCGAGTATTTTTAACGCAGCAGATGCCGTTTTAGGGCGGGAAAACCGCCAAAATGTTGATTGTCAATCGCCCCTAGAACCCAGTATAATGCGCAAATTTCGCGGGTGTCGTCTAATGGTAAGACATTAGCTTCCCAAGCTACTGACGTGGGTTCGATTCCCATCACCCGCTTTGTTTGCAAGATAAGGCAGCCTGAAAACGGGGTAATCTCGTTTTCAGGCTGCCTTATTCATTAAACGGTAAATTCAGATAATGCGTAGATGCAAGAATCATCCATCCAGCATTTGCTGTTTACTCCGATTTCTCTTGTAAGATAGAAACCAAAGACTCTAACGTTTTAATTTGCTGTTTCAGAACCTCAATTTCATTCTCTTTACTTGAAATAATTTCATTCTTTGCTTCTAATAAATTTCTTAAATTTATTATATCACTTTCCAATGCGGATTGTCCGAACGCCAAGCTAAAATTGCTAGAATTACTGAAATTATCATTAGAATTATTAAAAATTAGTACACCGTCATCACCAAATGGCAGTAATTCAACCCAATTAACTGCTAGAATTTTAGCAATTTGTTGTACGCGTTCCAAAGTCAATTTAGTTTCACCTCGCTCAATTTTTGCATATCCTGTTTCGGATAAATTTAATTTTTCCGCCATTGTTGCTTGTGTTAGATGTTTGTCTTCTCGCAAATCACGAATATTTTGCCTTAATTGGTCGCTAGATTTCATAAGAACTCTTTTTAGGTAGATTGGTCATAAATTTCTGGGTAATTGCCTACACCTTTTGTCTGTGGTTTTCACTGTATTAGCTATTTATTATTCCTACTTTCATCAACTACTTGTAACAAGGAATTTTCTATGTCTTACCGAGCAGACGAGGGATTAAACTTTTTAGGTACTTTATCATCACAAGAACTTGATGATTTAGTTCGTATTTTAACACATGATAAAGATGGAGAAGCACGCTGGACAGAAACGCTTACTGTTAAGGATAAATATAAACGTTATTATCCTGACCATAAAATGTACTGGGAAGATATTGCGGAAGAAATTCAATTATTTGGTGGAAATACACTCGCAAATATTATGCGTGGTTTTAGCGGTGTAAAATATAGAGAGATATTGTGTGATGTTTGCGACAAAATGAAAGTAAATTATAACAAACATTTGAAAATTGAACATATTGAAGAAGATTTATTAATGTATATTTTACGCAAAGCATTAGATGAGATGTCTCCCGAAGATATGAAAAAATTAGGAAATGAATTAGGTCTAGATAATCTTTCGATTGATTTAAGCTCTCAGGCTTTTTTAGGTATTTTTCAGGCAATTTTTAAAGCTGGTGGTTTTAAATCCTATCAACTAACTCTTATTATTGTTAATGCTGTTATGAAAACATTAACAGGCAAGGGGTTAAAACTTGCTGCAAATGCAACGCTAACACGTTCAATGGCAATTTTGACAGGTCCAATCGGTTGGGCAGTTACTGGACTTTGGACATTAGTTGATATTGCAGGAACTGCTTATCGTGTAACTATTCCAGCAGTTATCCAAATTGCTTATCTTCGTAAACTTTCTGACAATCGTGCAGCCATTGCACAAATTGAACACAACCTTTAAAAACTAGGCAGCCTGAAAACGAGATTACATCGTTTTCAGGCTGCCTTTTTGTTCACGCCTATCAACGCTCCACTTGGCTCACATCGCGCACCGCGCCTTTATCCGCAGAGGTCGCCATCGCGGCATAGGCGCGCAGCGCGGCGGAAACGTATCGCTCGCGGCTTTCGGGCTTCCATGCGCGGCTGCCGCGTGCTTCCATTTCTTCGCGGCGGCGGGCGA
>CAJPSG010000177.1 GCA_905373195.1 Kingella oralis | reverse complement strand
GGGGTGGGGAATGGGGCGTACGGTGGATATTGAGCGCGGGCAAGGCGTGGGTATGGCGGCGCAACGCCATGAAACGGCTTAATCTGCGGCAAGGTTTCAGGCTGCCTTAGCTGTTGGGGCAGCCTGAAACGGCGTGAAGCTGCTGCGCCATTGGGTTTATTTTTTCGCAGGCTTCTCTGGGCGTGTCCAGCCTTCAATCGTTTGCTGGCGGGCGCGTGCCAACACCAATTTGCCTGCTTCGCAGTTTTGGGTAATCACGCTGCCTGCGCCCGTGGTTGCCTTGTCGCCAATGGTTACGGGTGCAACCAGCACACTGTTGGAGCCGATGCGCACTTGGTTGCCGATGGTGGTTGGGTGTTTGTTTACGCCGTCGTAATTGGCGGTAATCGTGCCTGCGCCGATATTGGTTTGCTCGCCGATGTGGGCATCGCCGATGTAGCTCAAATGGTTGGCTTTGCTGCCGCGCCCGATTTGGCTGTTTTTCACTTCCACAAAATTGCCGATGTGCACTTCATCTGCCAGCACGGCATGGGGGCGCAAGCGGGCGAACGGCCCGATTTGCGCGTTTGCGCCGATGGTGCAGTCTTCCAAATGGCTAAACGGGGCGATGCGCGTGCCTGCGGCGATTTTGGCGTTGTGAATCACGCAGTTTGCGCCAATGGTTACGCCGTCGCCCAGCTCGCAATCGCCTGTAAACACGCAGTTCACGTCTATTTGCACGTCTTGCCCATGTTTCAGGCTGCCGCGTAGGTCAAATCGGCTGGGGTCTAATAGGGTTACGCCGTTTTGCAGCAGGCGTTGGGCTTGGGTTTGCTGGAAGATGCGTTCTAGCTCTGCCAGTTGCATTTTGTTGTTTACGCCTGCGGCAAGATAATGGGCAGAAACGGGCTGCGGGGTAACAGCCACGCCGTCGCGCACGGCAAGGGCAACCACGTCGGTCAAATAATATTCGCCTTGCGCGTTGTTGCTTTGCAGCGCGTTCAGCCAGTCGCCCAAATATTGATTGGGCAACACAAAAATGCCGGTGTTCACTTCGGGGATGGCTTTTTGCGCGGCATCGGCATCTTTTTCTTCCACAATTTTCACCACTTGCCCGCGCTCGTTGCGGATGATGCGCCCGTAGCCCGTAGGGTTGTCCATGATGTCGGTGAGGATGCCTACGCCCTCGCCTGCGGCATCCAACAGGGCGTGCAGGTTTGCCGCATCAATCAGCGGCACATCGCCATACAGCACCAGCGTGCGCCCGTCTTGAGGCAGATGCGGCAGCGCGGTTTTCACGGCGTGTCCTGTGCCCAGCTGTTCGGTTTGCTTCACCCAGTTTACGTTAGCCGCGGCAAGCTGTTGTTGCACTTGCTCTTTGCCATGCCCGATAACAACGTGGATGGCTTGCGGGGCGAGGGTTTGCGCGGTTTGGATAACGTGCGCGAGCATAGGTTTGCCGCCGATGGGGTGCAACACTTTGGGCTGCTGGGAATACATGCGCGTGCCTTTACCTGCGGCGAGGATGATGATGTTTAGGGTCATGGTGTTTCCTTTGGGGTGGGGTTTTGCTATAAGCAATATGGTTTCAGGCTGCCTTATCTTGCTGAGGCAGCCTGAAAATGATGATTTGTCTGTAAACAACTATTCGCCTGTATTGGGCAAAATGGCGTGCGGCTCGGGGCGTGCGCTGTGATATAGCGTGTTTTGCGATGCCGCGCCGTTGGTGTAGTAAACGCCTGTGCCCGTGGGGTATTTTTGGCGAACGTGGGTTTTGCCGTCGTCGCCCGAATAGGTTTCCCATGTGCAGGCGGATAGGGCAGCGGTGGCGATTAGGGCAAGGATAAAGGGGGTGGTTTTCATGGGGTTGTCCTTTGTTTAGAAAGTGGAAATTATAGCAGATATGGTTGAGGCAGCCTGAAACGAGCAAAAGGCGTTTTCAGGCTGCCTTAATGGCGCGCGGCATTTAGCTTCAATCCCAAGTAAACAACACGCGGCTGAAATCACGCCGCTGCAAATCCTCGGGCGTGATAAGCCGCAATCGCCCCACAGCACTTTATCGGCATCGCCATCGCCCGAATCGCTGTCTAATTGCAACAGCAAAATGGTGTGCTACTGCAAATGGGGCAGATAAGCGCGCGGGTCGTCTTGCGTGAAAAAGGGATAACCGCCGATGCGATGCCCTTCGCCGCTGTATGGGTCAAACAATACGTCCCAAATTTGTGTATCGCGCTTCTCCCAATCGTTGGTTAGCTCATTACGAAAATCGCTACAAGTAATCGGCTGCTGCACGGCATCTTGAAAAACAATGCGATATTCGCCGTTCATCGGCAGCGCGTCTTCTTCCAATAAGGCAGCCTGAAACGGGGCAAAATCGTGGCATAGCTGCGCCAAATCTTGCGTAACCTCGGGGTGGTACACCACGCGATAGTTTTCCCTGCTTTGATATTCAAAATCCATGCCGCATAAATCATCGGTGCCATCTATAAAAAATTGCAACAGCCCGCTGCTGGGGAAATCGGGCAGCAGCGGCATTTCGGCAAAGTTCACTTGCGCCAACAATGTGAGCGGCTCGCCGTTGGCGTTGCGCGGATAATCGGCATTGAGCGGCAGATAGGGGTTGCCGCCTACTTTGCTTTGCCAAATATGCGGGCGGTCGTGGGCATCGCCCAGCGTAAACGGCACGGCGGGCTGCATGGTGCGGTTGAGGTAATCTTGGCAGAAATCGGGCAGGGGGTTCATGGGCGGCACTCCGTTGTAAAAAAGGAATACATACTTTAACATTAAAACCGCTTTTCAGACTGCCTCTTATGCCCCATCGCCCTATTCTCGCTTCACATCCAAAGGACACCCCATGCCCATGACCGAATCCGAACGCCAAGCATGGCTACAACTCGCTTTCACGCCCCACATTGGCGCGGAAAGTTTCGCGCTTCTCTTACAAATGTACGGCACTGCCAGCGCAGCCTTGCAAGCCCCTGCCGAAGTCATCGCACAGCTGGGCAAACAAGCCAAACACGCCGCCCGCGAATGGCACAACACAAGCCTCGCCCGCGCCGCCACCGAAGCCGCGCTGCAATGGGAGCAACAGCCTGACTGCCGCCTGATGCTCGCGTGCGACAGCGATTACCCCGCCATGCTCGCCGAAGGCATCACCGCCCCGCCCGTGCTGTTTTTGCGCGGCAACACCGAATGGCTGCATCAACCCAGCATCGCCATTGTCGGCAGCCGCCACGCCACCCCGCAAGCCATGCGCATCGCCCACGATTTCGGGCAAGCCCTCAGCGAATACGGCATCACCGTTATATCAGGCATGGCAGCAGGCATTGACACCGCCGCCCACCAAGGCGCGCTCAAAGGCAAAGCCAGCACCATCGCCGTGTGGGGCACAGGCATTGACCGCATCTATCCCGCCAGCAACCGCGCCCTCGCCCACCAAATCGCCGAACAAGGTCTCATCATCTCCGAATTTCCACTAGACACCCGCCCGTTGTCAGGCAACTTTCCCCGTCGCAACCGCATCATCGCCGCCCAAAGCCAAGCCGTGCTGGTGGTAGAAGCCGCGCTAGAAAGCGGCTCGCTCATCACCGCCCGCCTCGCCAGCGAAATGGGGCGCGACGTGATGGCGATACCGGGTTCAATTGACAATCCACACGCCAAAGGCTGCCACAAGCTCATCAAAGAAGGCGCAAAACTCGTTGAAAACCTTATGGACATTGTGGACGAACTCTCCTACCCCGAGCGCATCGCCCCCAGCAGCCTGAAACCCAAAACCCACACCGCCAAACCCAAGCCCACCTTATCCAAGCCCTTATCCACAAAGTTATCCACAACAACACCCTCGCCCAAACCCGAATCCACCAACGAACACCCCTTACTCACCAAAATGGGCTACGACCCCATCCACCCCGACACCCTAGCCGAACAAACAGGGCAACCCGCCGCCGACATCTACGCCCAACTCACCGAATGGGAACTAGACGGCATCGTAGCCAGCATGACAGGCGGGCGTTACCAGCGCATCAAATGATTATCCACATCAGGCAGCCTGAAACCTTTGCAAAACC
>CAJPSG010000176.1 GCA_905373195.1 Kingella oralis | reverse complement strand
GTTTGCGCTGCGTTATCAATCGTTGCTTGACCCCGACCTTTTTCAGGCTGCCTTAGATGAACTGGGCGTGGCAAAAATTGATGGCGCGTTGTTTGATTTGGGCATTTCTTCGCCGCAAATTGACGATGCGTCGCGCGGGTTTAGCTTTCGCTTTGATGCGCCCTTGGATATGCGCATGGATACCACGCGCGGGCCATCGGCTGCCGATTGGTTGGCGGTTGCCAGCGAAGAAGAAATAAACGAGGTAATCAAGAATTATGGTGAAGAGCGGTTTAGTCGCGCGATTGCGCGTGCAATTGTCGCGCAACGAGGCGAAACGCCCATTGATACAACCCGCAAGTTGGCGCAAATCGCGGCGCAATGCGTCCGTACTCGTGAGCGAGGACAAGACCCTGCAACGCGAACCTTTCAAGCCATTCGCATCTTTATTAACCGCGAGCTGGACGAAATCCAAGCGGTCTTGCCGCAAGCGGTTGAACGATTGAATTTGGGTGGGCGATTGGCGGTGATTGCGTTTCATTCGCTGGAAGATAGGCTGGTGAAGCAGTTTATTCGTCAATATGCTACTCATGCGCCGTTGCCCAAATGGGCGATGGTGCGCGAAGCGGATTTGCCGCAGCCGCCTTTGTTGGCAATCGGCAAGGCGATTAAGGCAAGCGCGGAGGAAGTGGCTGCCAATCCGCGTGCGCGTTCTGCGGTGCTTCGCGTGGCGGAGCGCACGGCGGGGCGATTTGATTTTCAGGCTGCCTAACGGGGTGAAGATGTCTAAGTTAAATTTTATTTTGCTGATTTCCGTTACGCTGTCGGCGTTGTATGTAACCGATTTGCGCATGGGAATTAAGCGGCAAACGCACCTTTACGGCAAAGGGCAAGAAGAGAAAATTCGCTTGAATCAAGACCATGCCGAGCTGGTTTACGAGCAAAGCAAGTTGTCTGATTCCAAGCAAGTGGCGCGAGCTGCGGCAAAAATGAATATGAGCGCACCCACATCAGAGAATACGGTGGCTGTTGGTTATTAAAATTAAATAAGCAGTTAAGAAGAAAACGATGTTAATCCATAATGAATTCAAGCCATACATGGCGCAAAAAGAAGAAACCAAACGCCAAGTTGTTGAGGGGAACAAACGCCTTTCGTGGCTGATGCTGGCGATTGGCGGCGCGTTTTGCGTGTTGGTGGGGCATAGCTTTCGCGTGCAGGCGGAGCACCACAGCGAGTTGAGCAAATTCAGCGAAAACCGCGTGGTGCGCAGCATCAAAAGCCCTGCGCTGCGCGGCACGATTACCGACCGCAACGGGGCGATTTTGGCGGTGAGCCGTTATTTGAAAGTGGCGACTTTTAACCCCAAAGCGATTTACGCGCCCAAACGCCAAGGCGATGAGATTAACTGGAACGCCATCAGCAATGAACAGTTTGCCAAGCTGGCGGCGATTTTAAGGCTGCCTGAAAACGAAGTGCGCCGGAAATTGCAAGACCGTTCCAGCCAATATGTGCAGTTTAAAACCGAGCTTTCGCTGGAAGAAGCCGACGCGCTGAAAGCGTTGAATATTCCTTCTTTGCGCTTTGAGGAGCGCACCGAACGCGCCTATCCCACAGGCAATCTGTTTTCGCACATTGTCGGCTTTGCCAACGATAAAGGCGAAGGCTTGGAGGGCTTGGAACGCGTGGCAAACCAACGTTTGACAGGCGAAGATGGGCGGCAAGTAGTCTTGCGCGACCGCCACAATAATATTGTGGAACTGATTGATTCGCCCGACAACGCGGCAGCCAAATCAGGCGAAACTTTGGTGCTATCCGTTGACCAAGATTTGCAGCAGCTGGCGCACGACCAACTGGCGGCAACGTTGAAAAACTTTAACGCCAAAGCAGGCGGTGCGGTGGTTTTGGATGCGCAAACGGGCGAAATTTTGGCGATGACCAGCCTGCCTGATTACGATGCCAATTATTACCAAGAATACCCCGCCACCAGCTTGCGCAACTTTGCCGTGAGCGAAACCATGGAATTGGGCTCAGTGATGAAGCCTTTTATCATCGCCAAAGCTTTGGACGACGGCAAAATCGGGCGCAACAGCACCTTCAACACGCGCCCTTATACGATTGGCGATAAAACCATCCGCGATACGCACGACTACCCTTCGCTCACCACGCAAGGCATTTTGCAAAAATCGTCTAACGTGGGCACCAGCCACATTGCGGCGTTGTATGACAACCAAAGCCTGTATCAGCATTTTTCTAATGTGGGCTTTGGGCATAAAACAGGTTCGGGCGTGAGCGGCGAGCAAAGCAGCGCGATTAAACCCGCTGCCAAATGGAGCAAACTAGACCGCGCCGTGATGTCTTATGGCTATGCGATTACCGCGAATTTGCTGCAAATGGCGCAGGGCTATACCATTTTCACCGCAGGCGGCAAATTGATGCCTGCCACCATCTACAAGCAAACCCAAACCCCCAAAGGAGTGCAGGTGATTAAACCTGAAACCGCCAAACAAATGCGTGAAATGATGGTAAGCATCACGCGCAAAGGCGGCACGGGGCAAGATGGCGCAGTTCCAGGCTATGACGTTGCCGCCAAAACAGGCACGGCGCGCAAAGCCAGCGCAGGCGGTTATACCGATAAATATCGCGCCAGCTTCGTGGGCTTTGCGCCCGCGCAAAATCCGCGCTTGATTGTGGCGGTGAGTATTGATGAACCACGCGGTAAGGGCTATTACGGCGGCACAGTGGCAGGGCCTGCGTTTCGCGAGATTATGGCGGGCGGGCTGAAAAAATTGGGCGTGAAACCGACTTATGTGAACGCCGAATCCACCGCAGACGTTGCCAAAAAACGATAGCCCCATGCAACAAACCTTTGCGGCACTTTGGGTGCTGCGAAGGTTTTTTTATTGATAGACAGCCTGAAAATGAAAAAAGCAGTGCTGGTGTTAAAAAGCATTTTTCAGGCTGCCTATATTGTCTTGATTTGCCCCGATTGGATGCGCTGTGTGGATAAATGCTTCTGTATCTTTGTTCACACGCGCCGTTCACTATAAGGCAGCCTGAAAACCCTTTTGTAAAGTTTGTAGAGATTTCCCATGTTCAGCCAAAAAGCCGCTCCCGCCCAGCCCGTCCTCCCCACCTTGCAACACACCGTTTCAGGCTGCCAAACGCTGCACGCCGATAGCCGCAAAATCCAGCCCGGTGATGTCTTCATCGCCTGCCAAGGTGAATATGCCGATGGCAGAGACTACATCGCCGATGCCATCGCCAACGGCGCAAGTTTTGTGTATTGGGATGACGATGGCGCATTCCAATGGCAGCCCCAATGGCGCGTGCCCAACCAAGCCATCAACGATTTGAAACAGCGCGCAGGTATGCTGGCAGCGCAAGCGTATGACAACCTTTCAGGCTGCCTGAAAATCATCGGCGTAACGGGCACCAACGGCAAAACATCCATCACGCAATGGCTCGCCCAAGCGATTGATGATTTAGAACGCGCGCTAAGCTGCGCCATCATCGGCACGGTTGGCAACGGTTTTTTCGGCGCATTGCAAGAAACCACGCACACCACGCCCGACCCCGTTGCCGTGCAAACGCTGATTCGCCAATTCAAACAGCAAGGCGCGAAACACATCGCCATGGAAGTATCCAGCCACGGTTTAGCGCAATACCGCGTGAACGGCGTGCCCTTCCAAACCGCCGTGTTCACCAATTTAACGCGCGACCATTTGGACTACCACGGCAGCATGGCGGAATACGGCGCAATCAAAGCGCGCTTGTTTTACTGGCAAGGTTTGCAAAACGCCATCATCAACAGCGACGACGCATTTGGCGCAGCGCTCGCCGCCGAGCTCAAACAACACAGCGGCAGCCTGAAAGTCTATACCTACGGCTTCAACGAGCAAGCCGACATCCGCATCACCCATTTCGCCGCCAGCACCCAAGGCATGAGCATCAGCCTTGCTACGCCGTGGGGCAATGGCAGCGTGCAAACCCAGCTGCTGGGGCGTTTTAACGCGCAAAACTTCGCCGCCGCGCTGGGCGCACTCTGCGCCACGGGTTACGATTTTCAGGCTGC
>CAJPSG010000175.1 GCA_905373195.1 Kingella oralis | reverse complement strand
GCGGGCATTGATGAGCGGCAAAGATTGGACACAAACGGGAAAGCGTCGGGCATGAATGTCCGACCTACGACTGCCTCAGGGCATAGAACGCGTGGGCAACAAGTGCCCACCCTACGCTTGCTCGACCCAACCTACGCTTGCTACGCACTACGCTTGTTATATTCATTTACCAAATAATCTATGCCAGAATCCTGTTTTAGCAGGTTTATTTTCCGTCTCATCAAGCATCCAAATTTTAATATTTTCTTTTTCAATAACATCTAAAAAAGCAATAGTATCAAATCTAAAATTTACATTTGTGTATCTTGCATGATATTTTTCACATTCCAACTTCTCTTTATTCACAAGAGCAGTTGTTGTTCTATTCTCGCCAATTATATAGTTTGATCCAAATGGCTGAAATCTTCTTGATGCATCAGTACAGTAAATAAGAGAGACATCCATAGCAAATCTTTTCTCATTTAATCTACAATGATGATTGTTATCCATAAAGCAAACAGAATCTAAATCTTTGACAGCATTATTTATTGAGTTAAAAAACTTATCTAAGTATCTGCTATGGATGTTGCCATTGACAAGTATTGCTTTAAAGTCAAGACGGAAAGATATGATTGCACGCTCTGAATCTTCAGTATGTTCATAAAAAGGGTAGGATAATGCCATTTCCAATAATGGCGTTGCAAAATTAAATTTTGTTTCTTCTGCTGTTGAGTGAAGCCCTTTTTTTCCCGCTCCACCTAAGCCATATTCTTTAATAGAACCAATATTATCAACATGAGTACAATGAAATAGCTGCATAGTATCTTCGATAACACGAAATACTGTATATTTTTCATTGTCAATAACTATTCTTATCCATACAGCGCCCTCGGTTCCGCTTGTATTAACTAATTCAGATTTAATACAGAGAAATACATTTTCCTTTTCTGGTTCTGGATAGGTATGGGCAATGACGCGAGAAACATAAAAACAGTCTGAACCAGATAAGTTATTTTGTTCACAGTAATCAATAATATATTTCCCAAGTCCAAGATTATTATCTAATACCAAATTACTTACTGCCATAATATAATCTCCAAGTTTATCAAATAGATTAAATTTTATTCACTCAGCCCCAAACAACAGGCTCTCTCTAATATTACGAATTCTATCACGCAGTACAGCCGCTTCTTCAAACTGCAGATCCCGCGCCGCCTGCTGCATAGCCTTCTCTAATTTGGCGATTTCTTTAACCGCATCTTCTTCGGTATGAATCTCGCCCACTTTCACGCCTTTGCCTTTTTTCAGGCGGCCTTTACCGCCTGCGCCGTCGTCTTCGTGGTACACGCCGTCGATGATGTCTTTGACCTGTTTTTTAATCTGTTGCGGCACGATGCCGTGTTCTTCGTTGAATTTAATCTGTTTTTCGCGGCGGCGTTCGGTTTCGTCGATGGCGGCTTTCATGGAATCGGTGATTTTGTCGGCGTACAGAATCGCGACGCCGTTCACGTTGCGCGCGGCGCGGCCTATCGTCTGAATCAGGCTGCGGTGGGAGCGCAGGAAGCCTTCTTTGTCGGCGTCGAGGATGGCGACGAGGGAGACTTCGGGGATGTCGAGGCCTTCGCGCAAGAGGTTGATGCCGACGAGTACGTCAAACAATCCGAGCCGTAAATCTCTAATGATTTCAACGCGTTCTACGGTGTCGATGTCGCTGTGCAGGTAGCGCACTTTAATGCCGAGTTCGCTGTAATAGTCGGTGAGTTGCTCCGCCATGCGTTTGGTGAGGGTGGTAACGAGCACGCGTTCGCCTTTTTGGATGCGGTCGTTGATTTCACTCATCAAATCATCGACTTGGGTGGCGACGGGGCGGATGATGATTTGCGGGTCGATTAATCCTGTGGGGCGCACGACTTGTTCGACCACTTGCCCTGCGTGTTCTTCTTCGTACTTTGCGGGGGTGGCGGAAACGAAGATGGTTTGCGGCATCACGGTTTCAAATTCGTGGAATTTGAGCGGGCGGTTGTCGCGGGCGGAAGGCAGGCGGAAGCCGTAATCGACGAGGTTTTGCTTGCGGCTGGCATCGCCTTTGTACATCGCGCCGATTTGTCCGATGGTAACGTGGCTTTCGTCGATAAACATGATGGCGTTTTTGGGCAGGTAGTCCATCAGCGTGGGCGGCGGTTCGCCTTCTTTTTTGCCGGAGAAATGGCGGCTGTAATTTTCAATGCCTTTGCAAAAGCCCATTTCGTAGAGCATTTCCAAGTCGAAGCGGGTGCGCTGTTCGATGCGTTGCTGTTCGACGGGACGTTGTTCGCGGGCGAAAAATTCGATGCGTTCGCGCAGTTCTTCTTTGATGGACTCGCAGGCGCGCAGGACGGTGTCGCGCGGGGTAACGTAGTGGCTGGACGGGAACACGGTATAACGCCCGACGCGCTGGTGCAGGCTGCCTGAAAGCGGGTCGAACATATCGAGGCGGTCGATTTCGTCGTCAAACAGGGAAATGCGCAAGGCGTTTTCGGAGCTTTCGGCGGGGTACACGTCAATCACGTCGCCGCGCACGCGGAAGCTGCCGCGCTTGAAATCCATGTCGCCACGGTCGTACTGCATGGCAACGAGGGTGGAGATGATGTCGCGCTGGCCGATGGTGTCGCCTTCTTTGACGGACAACACCATTTGTTGATATTCGGTCGGGTCGCCGATACCGTAAATGGCGGACACGGTAGCGACGATAATCACGTCGTCGCGCGTCATCAGGTTTTTGGTGGCGGAAAGGCGCATCTGCTCGATGTGTTCGTTGATTGCGCTGTCTTTTTCGATAAACAAATCGCGGCTGGGCACATAGGCTTCGGGTTGGTAATAGTCGTAGTACGACACGAAATACTCAACGGCGTTTTCGGGGAAAAACTCGCGCATTTCGGCATAGAGCTGGGCGGCAAGGGTTTTGTTGTGCGCCATGATGATAGCGGGGCGGCCGCTTTGGGCTATTACATTCGCCATGGTGTAGGTTTTGCCTGAACCGGTTACGCCGAGCAGGGTTTGGTAGGATAAACCGTCGTTTAATCCTTCCAACAAGCCTGCGATGGCGGTGGGTTGGTCGCCTGCGGGGGGGAAGGGCTGGTTTAATTTGAAGGGGGAGTTGGGGTATTGGATAAAGGGCATTTTCAGGCTGCCTTGGGGGTGATGAAAAATAGCCGTGCATTATAGTGCATTGGTCTTTTTCAGGCTGCTTTGCTATTGCGCCCGCGTTCAGGCTGCCTGAAACGCTTGCGCTATAATCCGTCTTTTTTAATCGGATAACTCATGTTGCCCAAACCTTTTTTCAGGCTGCCTCTGCTGGCGGCGATGTGTTGCGCCCTGCAAGGTTGTGTGGTCGCATCCGCAGTAGATTTAGCTGCCACCACAGTCGTGCAAACCGGCAAAATCGCCGTAAAAGGCACAGGCGCGGTGGTGCGGGCGGTGATACCCGATGGCGATGATGACGACAAAAAAGCCGCTAAAAAAGCCAAACAAGAACAAAAACAGCGCGAACAAGCCGCGCGTGCGCAAGCCCAACAGCCGCCCGCATCCGATTTCAGGCAGCCTGAAACGCTGCCACAGCCACCGCAGCCACCCATGCAGCTTGAAAACGACTAGCCCACAGAAGCAAGCCAAAATAAGCTATAATTCGCTCGTTTCATTTTTCATAAATCTCATCCTCAACCCAACCAACGGAGTAACACCATGAGCGCAATTGTAGATATTTTTGCCCGCGAGATTTTGGATTCACGCGGCAACCCCACCGTAGAATGCGATGTCTTGCTAGAAAGCGGCGTAATGGGGCGCGCAGCCGTGCCCAGCGGCGCATCCACCGGTCAAAAAGAAGCCCTAGAACTGCGCGATGGCGATAAATCCCGCTACTTGGGCAAAGGGGTGCTCAAAGCCGTAGAACACGTTAACAACGAAATCGCCCAAGCCATCATCGGCATTGATGCCACCGAGCAAGCCTATATTGACCAAATTATGCTGGAACTAGACGGCACGGAAAACAAAGGCAATTTGGGCGCAAACGCCACCCTAGCCGTGTCGCTCGCCGTTGCCCGCGCCGCCGCCG
>CAJPSG010000174.1 GCA_905373195.1 Kingella oralis | reverse complement strand
AACACCAAAAACAAGCATCGTGGCACTACACCGATGCCGATGGCACGCTGCTGGGGCAGCAAATCACGCCGTTGGATCGCGTGGGGATTTATGTGCCGGGCGGCAAGGCGGCGTATCCCAGCAGCGTGATTATGAACGCCATGCCCGCGCATGTGGCGGGCGTGCCCGAAATCATTATGGTCGTGCCCACGCCGCAGGGCGAGCGCAACGATATTGTGCTGGCGGCGGCGTATATCGCAGGGGTTACCAAAGTCTATACCATTGGCGGGGCGCAAGCCGTTGCCGCGTTGGCGTATGGCACGCAAACCGTGCCGCAAGTGGACAAAATCACAGGGCCGGGCAATGCCTTTGTTGCTGCTGCCAAGCGCCGCGTGTTTGGCGTGGTGGGGATTGATATGGTGGCAGGGCCCAGCGAAATCTTGGTGATTGCCGACGGCAGCACGCCCGCCGATTGGGTGGCGATGGATTTGTTTAGCCAAGCCGAGCACGACGAAATCGCCCAAGCGATTTTAATCGCCACATCGCCCGATTATTTAGACGAAGTTCAGGCTGCCATGCAGCGCCTGATGCCCACCATGCCGCGCCGCGCGATTATTGAAGCCAGCCTTGGCAACCGAGGCGCGATGATTTTGGCCAAAGATTTAGACGAAGCCTGCGCCATCGCCAACTACATCGCGCCCGAGCATCTGGAACTTTCCGTGGAAAACGCCGCCGAATGGGCAAAAAAAATCCGCCACGCAGGCGCTATCTTTATGGGACGCTACACCAGCGAAAGTTTGGGCGACTATTGCGCCGGCCCCAACCATGTGCTGCCCACCAGCCGCACCGCGCGCTTTTCATCGCCGCTGGGCACATACGATTTCCAAAAACGCAGCAGCCTGATTCAAGTGTCCGAACAAGGCGCGCAGAAGTTGGGCAAAATCGCCAGCGTGTTGGCGCACGGCGAAAGTTTGACCGCGCACGCGCGGGCGGCGGAGTTTCGGTTGAAGGATTGAGCGCGGCATGGTAAGCAGCCTGAAAATGGGAAATACCGTTTCAGGCTGCCTTGATGTATATGCACAATAGGCAGCCTGAAAACGAAAATGGAGCGGCGACGGCTCGTCGCCAAATGGTGTATTCAACAGGGCTTTATTGGTTGGGAAAATATCGGCGAGCTGCCGCCGCGCCATTGATTGCAGGGTTGGCAAACGTTTTCAGGCTGCCCCAACCATTTGCGCAGCCTGAAACAGAACATGGCGTATCGCCGCCATACCCACTCTTTGCATTGCTGTAATCCAAACATTTCAGGCTACCTTTAAGCATTGTAAAGGCAGCCTGAAAACGCAAAATCGGTTGGTGCTAAGCCAACCGATTTTTTTTGCCGGATAGGTTGATTTTCAGGCTGCCTAATCCATCACAAATGTTTAATGCTGTTGCTTGCTCCCCTAGCACAAAGCGCATGGTTAAAGCGACACCCAAAGCTAACCCCCAAGCAGCAACCTTTTTCAGGCTGCCTGCAACAAACCAACAAAAGCAGCCTGAAACTTGCCAACGCCTCTTCCAAAGAGTATCTTCACGCTTTTTAACAAACCCCGTTCACAACCCCGAAAGGAACACTCATGGCACGCGAAGTCCCCGCCGTATTTGGCAGCGTATTCCACCCCGAAATGCCCGTTCTCGCCTTTGAAAACGGCGCATGGCAGCCCACCCGCTGGCAATCTAGCAGCGAATTTACCCTCGCCCCCGCCGCGCATAGCCTGCACTACGGCAGCGAATGCTTTGAAGGGCTCAAAGCCTTCCGCCACGCCGACGACAGCATCCACCTATTCCGCCCCAATATGAACATCGCCCGTATGCGCCAAAGCGCACGCCTGCTGCATTTGCCCGTGCCCGAAACCGAGGCTTTTCAGGCTGCCCTGATTGAACTGGTGCGCCGCGCCGCCGACATCATCCCCGATGCGCCCGCCTCGCTCTATCTGCGCCCCACCCTCATCGGCACCGACCCCGTTATCGGCAAGGCCGCCACGCCATCTGCCAACGCCCTGCTCTATATTCTCGCCTCCCCCGTGGGCGATTATTTTAAAACAGGCGCGCCCATGAAACTCTTGGTGGAAACCGAACACGCCCGCTGCGCACCACACATGGGACGCATCAAATGCGGCGGCAACTACGCCTCCGCCCTCGCATGGGTGCTCAAAGCCAAAGAAGAACACGGCGCAAACCAAGTGCTATTCTGCCCCAATGGCGACGTGCAAGAAACCGCTGCTTCCAACTTCGCGCTGATTAACGGCAACGAAATCATCACCAAACCGCTCACCAGCGAATTTTTGCACGGCGTAACCCGCGATTCCGTGCTCACCATCGCCAACGATTTGGGCTACACCATCAGCGAGCGCAACTTCACCGTAGCCGAGCTCAAAGCCGCCGTGGAACAAGGCGCGGAAGCCATCCTAACAGGCACCGCCGCCGTGATTTCGCCCGTTACCAGCTTTGTGATTGATGGCAAAGAAATCCCAGTCGCTAGCACCGAGCGCGGCACCGCCATCCGCAAAGCCGTTACCGATATTCAATTTGGCTTGGCAGAAGACAAATACGACTGGTTGGTGCGCGTGTAAACCGCGTTACCCACGCCATCACACAAAAGGCAGCCTGAAAACGAAAAACACCGTTTCAGGCTGCCTTTAAGCGCAAAATGGCGAGAGAATTGCTGGAAAACAAACTTTGCTGTGCACAATGGCAAGCACATTTTTTCACCCCACAACGGCAAATGCTGTCCAATTTTTATAGAAAGGCGATTTCAAAATGTTTACGCACCCATTTTTTAAACCACAAGTGAGCGCAATATGGGCGGCATTACTGCTGGCAACCGCCGCGCCTGCTTGGGCGGATAACACAACGCAATTTGAACAAGCTATGGCAGCTTATCAAGCTGGCAACTATAAGCAAGCGTTTCACCTATGGCAGCCGCTGGCACAACAAGGCGATGCTGATGCGCAATTTAATTTTGGGTGTGATGTATTTCAATGGGCGTGGCGTGGCACAAAACTATCAACAAGCCTTTCGCCTATGGCAGCCGCTGGCACAACAAGGCGATGCTGATGCGCAATACAATTTAGGTTTGATGTATTACAACGGCAAAGGCGTGGCACAAAACTATCAACAAGCCTTGGTGTGGTATCAAAAAGCAGCGAATCAAGAATATGCCGCGGCGCAATTCAATTTGGGTGTCATGTATTCCAAAGGTCAAGGTGTGGCACAGAGCTACCAACGAGCTTTGGAGTGGTATCAAAAAGCCGCTCATCAAGGACTTGCTGCGGCGCAATACAATTTGAGTAGGATGTATGAAGATGGTCGTGGTGTAGCACAAGACTACCAACAAGCATTGGCATGGTATCAAAAAGCAGCTAATCAGGGGGATGCTATGGCGCAATACAATTTGGGCGTGATGTATTACGAAGGTCGTGGTGTAGCACAGAACTATCAACAAGCCTTATCATGGTATCAAAAAGCTGCTAATCAAGGAGTTGCTGGGGCGCAATATAATTTGGGTTTGATATACGCTACTGGTCAAGGCGTGGCACAAGATTTCCAACAAGCCAAAGCATGGTGGCAAAAAGTGCTGGCACAACCTGATACAGAAGAAAATACCCAAGCCAAAACAAATGCCCGCATTGCTTTGCAAACTTTAAAAGAAATAGGCATTCGCTAACCGTCCTCAATATTGAGGCAGCCTGAAAACGGAAAATACGTTTTCAGGCTGCCTTTTTGCGCACAGTTAAACCGCGCAGCTAAACCATTTGCCAAACGCCCCCCCCAACTTGCATCATCCAAAAAGGGGCGCATAGCTTTGCCACCCATGCCATTCCCCACCCAAAACCGCGTGCGTGCCTGCGGCTCACACTCTACTCCCCGCCAATGCAGCCTGAAACCCAGCAGGTCGGGTATGGATGCCCGACAACCACCGACAACAAAAAACGTCGGGCATCAATGCCCGACCTACTGCTAACCGCCCCCAATATTAAGGCAGCCTGAAAACGAAAATCCGGCATATAGGACAAAAAAGGTGCTATTTCCAAGGACAAATTTCTTATTGGACA
>CAJPSG010000173.1 GCA_905373195.1 Kingella oralis | reverse complement strand
GGGTTTTTATTGGGTTCGGGGTCGGTGCCGATGGGGGTGGGTGTCCATTTACCGTTTTCGTAGGTGTAGTACAGGATGTTTTCAGGCTGCTTGGGGTCTTGCAGGTCAATTTCTATGCGCGGGCGCGTGCCGTCAAAAAAGTTGATTTGTTCGTAGATTTGGATGGGCGCGCCTTGCAGCTCGGGAAGTTGGGCAAGTGCTTGTTGGGCAGCGCGCAGGACGGCTTTGTCGCGCAGTATCCATTGCGGCTTTTCAGGCTGCGTTTGTGTTTGTTCCGGCACAACGGGCGTGGAGGCGGAGGCAGCCTGAAACAGGGTGGGGCGGCTGCTTGGGGTGTGGACAACGTGGGTATCCAACAGCGGCAGCACAAACGGGATGATGAGGGCGAACAGCCAAGCTAGCATGGGGTGTCCTTTTTTTCTTGCAGCAGTTGCCGTTCGTACACGGCTTGGGCGAGCGTGCCTGCGTCGACATATTCCAGCTCGCTGCCCAGAGGCATACCGCGTGCTAAACGGCTGATTTTATAGGGTTGTTCTTTGAGCAGCTCGGTGAGGATGTAGGCGGTGGCATCGCCCTCGGCGGTGAACGAGGTGGCGATGATGATTTCTTGCACGGGGCTGTTTGCCAAGCGTTCTATCAGTTTTTCTAGGGCAACGTGGCTTAAATCCATGTTTTGCGTGGGATTTACGCTGCCCATTAGCACAAAATACAAGCCATCGTGGCAATGGGCGGCTTCCATCGCGGCAACGTCGGCGGGCATGTGCACAATCATCAGGCGCGTGGGGTCGCGGGTTTTATCGGCGCAGATGGGGCATTCATCGCCCTCGCAAAAGGTGTTGCACTGGCGACAGTTGGCAACTTGCTGCAAGGCGCGTTCCAAGGCGGCGAGCAGTTCGGCTGCGCCATCGCGGTTTTGTTGCAATAGGGTGTGCGCCATACGTTGCGCGGTTTTCGCGCCCACGTTGGGAAAAATGCGCAGGGCTTGGATAAGGGCGGTGTATGCGTCTTGGGGTTTGGGCATGGTTTTCAGGCTGCCTTTGTGGATGGATGGGGTGGCAAAGATGAGGCAGCCTGAAAACAGATGAACGAAGCAAAAAGCATTTTCAGGCTGTCTCAACGCAAGCGCATCACGCCTTGGGCAAGGTAACGCCCGTTTGTCCCATATATTTGCCGTTACGGTCTTTGTAAGACGTTTCGCACATTTCATCGCTTTCAAAAAACAGCACCTGCGCCACGCCTTCGCCCGCGTAGATTTTGGCGGGCAGCGGCGTGGTGTTGGAAAATTCCAGCGTAACGTAGCCTTCCCATTCCGGCTCAAATGGGGTTACGTTCACAATAATGCCGCAGCGGGCGTAGGTGGATTTGCCGAGGCACACGGTAAGCACATTGCGCGGGATGCGGAAATATTCCACCGTGCGCGCGAGGGCAAACGAGTTGGGCGGGATGATGCAGCAGTCGTCTTCCACGGTTACGAAATTCTTGGGGTCAAAGTTTTTCGGGTCGACAATGGTGCTGTTGATGTTGGTGAAGATTTTGAATTCGTTGGCGCAACGGATGTCGTAACCATAACTAGACGTGCCGTAGGAAATGATTTTTTGCCCGTTGGCTTCTTTGATTTGGCGCGGCTCAAACGGGTCTATCATGCCGTGTTGTTCCGCCATACGGCGTATCCATTTATCTGATTTGATGGACATTTTTTGCTCCTAGTTGATTGTTTGAACATGGGCGATTGTAGTATTTTCAGGCTGCCTTTGGAACAGCAGGGGCAGCCTGAAACCCTGTTAGGCTTGCTTTTGCCAGCCGCCCAAATAGCCCACCAGCTCGCTAATCATCGTGCTGATGCTTTCTGCCATCAGGATTTGGCTGGCAAACGCGAGGCTGGCGGCATCGTCGCCGTGTTGCTCGGCTTCTTCTTGCAGCACGTCTAAATATTGGATGCGTTTGAGCGCAAAGTTGGCATCCAGCACAAAGGCGATTTGCTCGCGCCACACCAAGCCAAGCTGGGTTACGGTTTTGCCGTCTTTTAAATGCTGCACCACTTCGGGCGCGGTTAAATCTTGCTTGGCGATTTTGATTACGGGCACTACATCGCCGCTGCCTTTGATTTCGCAGTTGTCGTCTAGCTCAAAGCCGCCTTGGCACGCGCCTTGCCGCAGCCATTCGGTCATCAGGCTGCTGGGCGATTGCTGCGTTTGCGGCAGGCGAGCTTCCAAGCCGCCGAGTGCTTCGCGCAGTTTGGTGAGCAGGTTTTCGGCTTTGTTGGCATTGGCGTTGTTAATCAGTAAAAAGCCGTGTTTGGTGTCGCAAATGGCTTGGGTGCGGCTGCTGCGGGTAAACGCGCGCGGCAGCAAGTCGTCGGTGATTTGGTCTTTGAGTTCTTGCTTTTCTTTGCGCCCGATGTTGCGTGCTTCGCTGGCTTGGATTTCGGCAACTTTGTCGTCCAAAATCTCACGGATCACGCTGGCAGGCAGCACTTTTTCAGCTTTTTTCAGCGCGATAGACCATGTGAAATCGGCGGGGAACACTAGCTCGGGGCTGAAACCGTGCGGTGCGGTAAAGCCTTCGCTAAACCAGTCCAGCCCTGTAATCGGGGCGAATTGGGCTTGGGCAAGTTTATCGGCTAGCGTGTCTAAGTCGGGCAGGGTTTTGGGATTGATGGGGTAGAAATTGAGTTGTTTGAACCACATGGTTGGGTGTTTCTCGTGTTGCTGAAAGGGGGGCGATTATAGCATTGGGGCAGCCTGCGTAGCGAAGCGGAGTTGCGAAGCTAAAATGGGTTTCGCGCTTTCAGGCTGCCTTTGATATGGCGGAAAATGAGTTTTCAGGCTGCCTATATCATAAAGGTATAGTCGTCGGTGTTGAACGATTGCTCCATGTCTTCGGCGGGCACATTGTGCGATGCGCCCACGGTTTTGGCAGGCACGCCGACCACGGTGGTTTGCGCGGCAACATCGCGGATGACCACGCTGCCCGCGCCGATTTTGGCGCAGTTGCCGATGCGGATGTTGCCGAGTATGGAAGCGTTTGCGCCTATCATCACGCCGTCGCCCACTTTGGGATGGCGATCGCCGCTTTGCTTGCCCGATCCGCCCAGCGTTACGCCGTGCAGCAGGGAAATGTCGTTGCCCAGCACGGCAGTTTCGCCGATAACGATGCCTGTTCCGTGGTCAAACATGATGCCGTGCCCGAACACGGCGGCGGGGTGAATGTCCACGCCAAACACTTCGCTGGCGCGGTTTTGCAGAAAATAGGCAAGGGTTTGGCGATTGTTGTTCCACAGCCAATGGTTGATGCGGTGCGATTGGATGGCGTGGTAGCCTTTGAAATAGAGCAGGGGCAGGCAATATTGGTCGCAGGCGGGGTCGCGGTCGTAGCAGGCGGCAACGTCGGCAACGGCGGCTTCCACAATGCTGGGGCTACTTTCTAGCACGCGCATAAAGGTTTCATAGAGCGCGCGCGCATCCATGGTGCTGCTGGATAGTTTGCTGGATAGATGAAAGGCGAGCACGCGGGCGAAGCTGTCGTGGCGCAGCACGGTAAGGTGCAAAAAGCTGGCGAGCATCGGCTCAGATTGCGCGGCTTGGGCGACTTCTTGGCAGATGGCTTGCCAAAGGGTGTGTTGGTTGATGGGCATGGTGTTCAGGGGCTTAAAAAAGGGGGGGATAGTACGTTGTTTTGTGGGAATGATAAAGGGATTTTCAGGCTGCCTTTGGGTGGCGGGATGAATCAGGCAGCCTGAAAAATGGGATTTCAGGCTGCCTATTTGTTCAACATTCTTTTTTATGTGAACAAACGCCAGTTGGGTAGTTCGCCGTCTTCATCCTGAATAACCAGCGTGACGTGCTTTTTGATTTCGGCGAAAAGTTTCAGCAAATCATTTTCTATCGGCATCGGATGCGCGTTGATTTCCATTATGGTTTCGCACGCGGCATGATTAAATCGGAACACCACATCGGGCATCTCCCGTTCACTCCGCCCTTTGTTTCTCAATAAATAAACATCATCGGATTGTTTTTCAAACGAACTTACATTCGCATCCCAAGTGCAACACCCCTAAATAAGAGGCGTAAACTTACCC
>CAJPSG010000172.1 GCA_905373195.1 Kingella oralis | reverse complement strand
TTGTATTTTGGATGGCATAGGCAGCCTGAAAATGGAGGAAGCGGGGTAGGGCGGTTAGATGGATGGAGAGAAAGACGGTGAATGCCGTCTTTTTTGGTTTTCAGGCTGCCTTAATTGTTGGCAAGCGATAGAGCAGCCTGAAACCCCATCCTCCCAACAAAAAACCCTTTATGCACCAAGCACAAAGGGTTTTATCGTTGAGCAACCGCCGCTACATAAACGCGCCAATAATCTGCACCAGCAAGATTTTAAACACCGTCATCGACGGGAAAATCATCGCATAGCCCACATCGGGTTTATCGGAAGCCAGCGTTTTGCTGCTGAACGCCAAAATGGCGGGGTTGCCCGTTGCGCCCGAGATGATGCCCGCCGCCATGTCGTAAGGGATGCGGAACACATACACGGTAATCAGCAACACGCTGATAGAAAGCAGCGCAACCAGCGCCACGCCCAGCAGCAGATAAGTCATGCCGCTTTTGGCAACGGTTTCCACAAAGGTTGAGCCTGATGCCATGCCCACTTGCGCCAGAAACAACGCCAAGCCGAATTCGCGGAACACGCGCGAGGCGGCAATCGGCATGCTCCATGTGAACTTCCATGTGTTGCGCGCCTTGCCCAAATACAACGCCACCAGCAGCAAGCCCGCCAAGCCCAGTTTCACTTTGCCCAAACCGGGGATGGTGAACGGAATGGAACCCACCGCCAAGCCCAACGCCGCACCCACGCCCATAGAAAGGTAGTTCACTTCGCCGCCCGCTTTAACCGAGTCGCCGAAGAAGCGTTGCAATTCTTTGGTGTGTCCCACTTCTGCCAACACGCCGATTTGGTCGCCGATTTCCATGCGCAGCGATTGGGTGAGCGGCATGTCGGTGTCGCCACGGCGAATGTGCAGGATGCTGACATTAAGCGTCATCAGCTGGCGGATTTGCGGGATGGTTTTGCCTTCCAAGTTGGGGTTAGAAATAAACAGGCGTTGGTATTCCTTTTCGCCTTGCACCAAGCTGATTTTGTCGCCCACGCGCGTGCCGACGGTGGGCACGGCTTGGTCCAGCTTGGCGTTGTCCACCGCGGTAATCAGCACGATGTCGCCGTGTTGCAATTCGCCCAAATGCCCCAAGGCAACGGCTTTGCCGCCGCGGTTGGTGGTGGTGATGCTCACGCCGTCGGGCAGGGTGCTGTTTACATCCGACATGGTTTTGCCGAAGATTTCGGGGTTTTCCACGCGCACGGCGCACACGCGCAAGGATGTGCGCTCTTCTAGCGTGTATTTGGGCTTAAAGAAGCTGTTGTACAAGCCAATAATCAAAATGGGCACCGCCACGCCAAAGGGGTAGGCAACGGAATAGCCTGTGGCGGGGATTTTGTCGCCCGTTACCACCATCGCCGCTTGCAGGGCGGATGTGCTGGTGCCTGCGCCTGCCCATGCGCCGATGGCTTCGGCAAAGTTCACGCCAGGGATAAATTTAATCGCCAACAGCATCAAGCCCAGCGACAGCAATACGCCAATCACCGAGGCGATGTTGGCTTTAATGCCCAAGGGGCTGGTTAAGCCTTTGAAAAATTGCGCGCCAAACGCAATGCCCACGCCGTATAAAAAGAGCAGCAAGCCGAATGTGCCGACAACAAGGGGCAAGGCGGATTTGGGCGCAAGCGCACCCATTGCCAAGCCCACAAACAACACTGCGCCTGCGCCCAGCGATAAACCGCGCACGCTAATCATGCCCACGGCGTAGCCCAATGCAATCGTTGCAAATAGTGCAAGCAAAGGATTGGCTGTTAAATAATCAACAAGTGCTGTCATTTGACAGTCTCCTTCTAACAAATAAAACAAAAGCGGTTTTCAGGCTGCCTTGGCGGCGTGCGGGCAAAATCTGTTTTGCAAATCTTGGCACACGCGCCTTAAACCGCCACCTGATTGAGATACGCCGATAACGCGGCTTCGTCTAAATGCCAATGGCAAATTTCGTGTTCGCCATGCAGCAACACGGGCACCAGCTCGTTATAGCGCGCGACTAGATTTTCGTCTTCATCCACATCCACCACGTTGAGTTCAAACCCGTATTGTCGCTGATAGGGCAACAGGGCTTGGCGCATTTGGTGGCACAAACTGCAATATTCGCGGAAGAGAAGCGTTAGAGTCATTTTGTATGATTATTACGAAATTAGAAGCGCGCGCATTATAACCGTTATTTTATGTTAATAAAGCGTTGCTTTGCTTCGCAAATCTAAACATTTTGGCGCTGGTTTTGTTGTTTTGTTACAGAATTGCTGCATTAAGGCAGCCTGAAAGCTCAGTATTCGCGGTTTTGGGTAACACGATGCCGCTGGGGGCTGTTGTTTATTTTCAAGCGCGATGAGTTTTCAGGCTGCCTAAATAAGCGCAATAAGATTGTTTAATAATCGCGTTGCCAGTATTCGTGGTGCTGGGCTTGCGCGGCGAGATAGTTTGCCAAATAGTCGTATTGCTCGCCCGCGTGGTTGATTTGGTTGAGTTGCTGGCAGGCGGCTTGGCTGTGGGGGATGCGGGCGAGATACCAGCCGATGTGTTTGCGGGCGATGCGGGTGCCTGCGTTGTCGCCGTAAAAGTGGTGCATGGCGGCAAGGTGGCGCAGGATGGTGGCAGAGGCAGCCTGAAACGGCATGGGCGGGGGCAGCGTGCCGTGTTGCAGATAATGCCGGATGTCGGCAAACAGCCACGGCTGCCCTTGTGCGCCGCGCCCTATCATAATGGCATCTGCGCCTGTTTGCGCCAGCACGGCGGCGGCTTTTTGCGGGCTGGTGATGTCGCCGTTTGCCCAGATGGGCAGGCGGCTTTGTTGTTTGACGGCGGCGATGAGTTCGTATTGCGCTTGCCCGCGATACATTTGGCTGCGGGTGCGCCCGTGGATGGCGAGGGCGGCGATGCCTGCGTCTTCGGCGATTTGGGCGATGGTGAGGATGTTTTTGTGTTCGTCGTCCCAGCCGAGCCGTGTTTTAAGGGTTACGGGCACGTTTACGGCGCGCACCACGGCGTTGAGAATTTGGGCGACGAGTTTTTCGTTTTGCAACAATGCGCTGCCTGCCAGCACATTGCAGACTTTTTTCACGGGGCAGCCCATGTTGATGTCGATGACTTGTGCGCCAAGGGCGACGTTGTGTTGCGCGGCGGCGGCGAGTTGTGCGGGGTCGCTGCCTGCGATTTGCACGGTGATAATGCCTCTTTCGCCCGTGTGGTTTTGCCGATGGCGGGTTTTGAGCGTGTGCTGTAAATCGGGGTTCACGGTTACCATTTCGCTGGCGGCCCATTGTGCGCCGAACTGGCGGGCGAGTTGGCGGAAGGGCAGGTCGGTGATGCCTGCCATGGGGGCGAGGGCGAGTTGG
This sequence comes from Kingella oralis, assembly GCA_905373195.1. GTDB lineage: Bacteria > Pseudomonadota > Gammaproteobacteria > Burkholderiales > Neisseriaceae > Kingella_B > Kingella_B oralis_A. The sequence continues at coordinate 726 of CAJPSG010000172.1, read as the reverse complement.
GTGCGATGCAGGGCAGCGAGGGTCATTGGAATTGGGTGAACAGGTCTATCAGGGTTTGGCGGATGTAGAGCGTTTGCATGGCGAGGGCAAGCAGCACGAGTAGGGAGAGTTGGCGGCGGCTGAGGGTGTATTGCTTGTTTTCAGGCTGCCTTGATAGGCGTTGATGCAGCGCGGTGAGTAGCATCAGAAAGGCGGTGAAGCTGAGCCATGTGGTGGGGTCTAGCGCGTAGATTTGGTAGAGGTCGGCAATGAAGTAGGGGCTGATGCCGTAGGGGTAGATTGCCCATGCGCAGGCGACAAGAATGGCAAAGGCGAGGTGCATGGCGAGGTTGGCGTGGATTAGGCTGGGGAGATAGAGGCTGGTTTGGGGTTTGTTTGCTTTGGTTTCAGGCTGCCTTGGGCGGCGGTAGGCGAGGCTGCCGATAAGGATGTAGGCTTGGGCGATATAGAGCTGGGCGGCGATGCTGTATGGCTGCACAAAGGCGAGGGCGGCGCGCGAGAGGTCGTGCAGGAAATACCATTGCACGGCGATAAACAGGGCAACGCTGGTGGCGAGCCATGCAAGCTGGCGGTGGTGTAGGGTTTGGAAGATAAATAGGGCGACAAATAGGCTGGCGGTGAAGAGGTTGATTTGGGACATGGTGGGTGCGGGGGGAGAGTGGGGTTATGTGAGGCAGCCTGAAAAGCGTTTAACCACACGGCAGGCGCAACGCCCATTGCGCTTAA
>CAJPSG010000171.1 GCA_905373195.1 Kingella oralis | reverse complement strand
GGCGGCGGGGTCAACCAAGTTAATCGCCAACACTTTCACGCCTTTGGAGAGCAACACGTCCACTTGGTCGTTTTGCGTAGATTGGCTGTTTTGCGAATCGTTGAGCAGCAGCTCGGCGGTTTTTTGCGTTGCCGCTTCGTTTTCCAAAGCCTTGCGCATCAACGACATAAAGTTGTCGTCATATTTATAAATGGTAACGCCAACTTTTGCGCCTTCGCCCACCGCAGCCGCGCCTACGATTATCAGCAAAGCCAAAGCGGCAGATGTGCCGGTGATTTTCTTTAACAAAGACCCCGGCGAAGCGGCGTTGAAAACCTACGACAAAGCCTATTTTATCGGCACCAATCCGCAAGAATCGGGCGAAATCCAAGGCAAACTGGTGGGCGATTCTTGGAAAGCGCACCCTGAATGGGATTTGAACAAAGACGGCGTGATTGATTATGTGTTGCTCAAAGGCGAGCCCGGCCATCCCGATGCGGAAGCGCGCACCAAATATGTGATAGAAAAACTGAAAGCCGATGGCTACAAAGTGAAACAGTTGCAATTAGACACAGGCATGTGGGATGCCGCCAAAGCCAAAGACATTATGCAGGCATGGCTGGCAGGACCTACGGGTAAACAAATTGAAGTGGTGCTGTCTAACAACGATGCGATGGCAATGGGCGCGGTGGAAGCGATGAAAGCGCAAGGCAAAGTGTTGCCCACCTTTGGCGTGGATGCGCTGCCCGAGGCGTTGCAAATGATTAAAGCCGACACGCTGGCGGGCACGGTGTTGAACGACGGCGACACGCAAGCCAAAGCGATTTACGCGCTGGCGGTGGATTTGGCAAACGGCAAAGACCCAAAACAAGACGCGGCGTTGAAACTGGAAAACAGCATCATCCGCGTGCCTTATGTGGGCGTGGATAAAACCAATTTGGATAAATTCGTGAAATAAACGCTTACTGTGTATCAAATAGGCAGCCTGAAAACGGGGAGACGGATGCAATGTCTTTGCAAACCGTTTTCAGGCTGCCTTAAATAACGGCAACAATCAGGCAGCCTGAAACGCCCGACCCGACCGCACACCAATCAACGAGACCGAAAACATGACCGCTTCGCCTCAGCCCCAAACGCAGCCTGAAAACGAAATCCTGCTCACCATGAGCGATGTGCACAAAGCCTTCCCCGGCGTAAAAGCCTTGGATGGCGTGAACCTCACGGTAAAAGCTCATTCGGTGCACGCGCTGATGGGCGAAAACGGCGCAGGCAAATCCACGCTGCTCAAATGCCTGTTCGGCATTTACGCCAAAGATTCGGGCAGCATTCAATTTTTGGGCAAAGAAGTCAATTTCAGCAGCGCGAAAGAAGCCTTGGAAAACGGCATTTCCATGGTGCATCAAGAGCTGAATTTGGTGAAACAGCTCACCGTGATGGACAACCTATGGCTGGGGCGATACCCCACCAAAGGCTTGTTTGTGGATACCGCCAAAATGTTTGCCGACACGCAAGCCATCTTCAACGAGCTAGACATCCACATCAACCCGCGCGAAAAAGTGGCGAAGCTATCCGTTTCCGAAATGCAGATGATAGAAATCGCCAAGGCTTTTTCGTATAACGCCAAAATCGTCATCATGGACGAGCCGACTTCATCGCTGTCGGAAAAAGAAGTCGCCCATCTGTTTAAAATCATTGGAAAACTGAAACAACGCGGCTGCGGCATCATCTACATTTCGCACAAAATGGAAGAAATTTTCAAAATTTGCGATGAAATCACCATTTTGCGCGATGGCAAATGGATAGACACGCTCGCCGTGGCGCAAACCAATATGGACGAACTGGTCGCCAAAATGGTGGGGCGCAGCCTCACGCAACGCTTCCCCGAAAAAACCAACACGCCTGGCGAAGTGGTGTTGCAAGTGAGTCATTTAACCGCGAAAAATCAACCCTCTATCCAAGATGTGAGCTTTGAATTGCGCCAAGGCGAAGTGTTGGGCATTGGCGGCTTGGTGGGCGCAAAGCGCACCGATATTGTGGAAACGCTGTTTGGCATCCGCGAAAAATTAAGCGGCGAAGTGCGCGTGCGCGGCAAGCTGGTGAACAACCATTCGCCCGTGGACGCGATTAAAAACGGCTTTGCGCTGGTAACGGAAGAACGCCGTAGCACAGGCATTTTTGGCGGCTTGGACATCAGCTTTAACTCGTTGATTTCCAATATTCGCGGCTACGAAAAATCGGGTTTTTTGAACAACAAGAAAATGAAAGAAGACACGCAATGGGTGATTGATGCTATGCGCGTGAAAACCCCCACCCACAAAACGCGCATCGGCTCGCTTTCGGGCGGCAATCAGCAAAAAGTGATTTTGGGGCGTTGGCTGCTCACCAGCCCCGAAATTTTGATGCTAGACGAGCCCACGCGCGGCATTGACATCGGCGCGAAATTTGAAATTTATCAACTGATTAACGACTTGGCGGCGCGCGGCAAAGCGGTGATTATGATTTCATCCGAAATGCCCGAATTGCTTGGCATCACCGACCGCATTTTGGTGATGAGCGCGGGGCGCGTGGCGGGCATTGTGGAAACCGCGAAAACCAGCCAAGAAGAGATTTTGCAGCTATCGGCGAAGTATCTATAACCGTTTTCAGGCTGCCTAAATCAGGTATCACAGACCACATAGGCAGCCTGAAAAGCATCCACACACCGTAACCACCGATTAACACTTCACACCAAGGCAGCCTGAAAACACACGGCAGCCTGAAACCCATCCCATCCAAGGAAACCTCAACATGACCACCGCTTCCAACCAAGCCTTTGAGCTATTTAAAAACTATGCACTCTATTTTGTGCTGCTGATTTTGCTCGCCGTCATCGTCTCCAAAGACACCAGCTTTTTAAGCCTCACCAATTTCAGCAATATTCTTACCCAGTCTTCCGTGCGCGTGATTATTGCGCTGGGCGTGGCAGGGCTGATTGTTACGCAGGGCACGGACTTATCCGTGGGGCGGCAAGTGGGGCTGGCGGCGGTGGTTTCCGCCACACTGCTGCAATCGATGGATAACGTGAACAAAGTGTTCCCCAACATGGGCGAAGTGCCGATTCCGCTGGTGATTCTGCTGGCGTGCGCCATCGGCGCGGTGATTGGCTTGGTGAACGGCATCATCGTAACCGTGTTGAACGTAACGCCGTTTATCGCCACGCTGGGCACGATGCTGATTATCTACGGCATCAACGCACTGTATTACGACCACGTTGGCGCTGCGCCGATTGCGGGCTTTACCGAAAGCTATTCGCAGTTCACGCAAGGCTTTTTCCGCCTCGGCGGCTTTCGCCTGTCGTATATCACCGTGTATGCGCTGGTGGCGATTGGCTTGATGTGGGTTATTTGGAACAAAACCCGCTTTGGCAAAAATCTGTTCGCCATCGGCGGCAACCCCGAAGCAGCGCGCGTTTCGGGCGTGAATGTAACGCTCAATTTGCTCGGCGTGTACACACTATCGGGCGTGTTCTATGCCTTCGGCGGTTTGCTGGAAGCGGGGCGCATCGGCTCGGCAACCATTACCTTGGGTTTTATGTATGAAATGGACGCGATTGCCGCGTGTGTGATTGGTGGCGTGTCGTTTAGCGGCGGCGTGGGCACGGTGATTGGCGTGGTGATGGGCGTGGTGATTTTTACGCTGATTAACTACGGTTTGAGCTACATCGGCGTGAGCCCCTATTGGCAATACATCATAAAAGGCGCGATTATTGTGATGGCGGTGGCGATTGATTCGTTGAAACACGCTAAGAAAAAATAGGCAGCCTGAAAAGCAAAAACAGCACGTTTTGCGCGTGCTGTTTTTTTGTTGATAACAAAATAAAAACGTGTAGAAAAGTTTTGGCTGATGCGCCCTGCGTTTCAGGCTGCCTATCGTTTCAACATCATAATCACGTTAAACAAGCTGGCGCACAGCAAGAAAATAATAGAAATTTTCAGCAGATTGCCGCGCAAAATGCTGGTGTGTTTTAGGTTTTCGCGCTTGTGGTTTAGGTTGCTAATCAGCGATTCGGGCTGCCCATTGGAGCGAGATTTGGGGTTAGTTGCCATTGTTTTGTCCTTTGAAAAGAAAGGATTATAACACAATCCTGTTTTCAGGCTGCCTTTGTGTCTTTAAACATACAGAAACGCCCTAAGGCAGCCTGAAAATAGGGGCATCTGAAAAGATATGTTAA
>CAJPSG010000170.1 GCA_905373195.1 Kingella oralis | reverse complement strand
GATGGTGGAGAGGTTGTTGCTGGCGCGTAGCATCATATCGCCTGCTTTGCGGGCGGCTTTGAAGGCAACGTTGAGCGCGGGATTGAGTTGTTGAGCCATGATGAGTTTCCTGTGAGTAAAGATAATCAGGCAGCCTGAAAATATTGAATGCTTTTCAGGCTGCCGCGTTTAACGAAATCAGTTAAAGAACGTGATGCGGAAAAATTAAGCTAACGGCGAGCGGGCGCGGTTAGCGTGTTTGCGCCACGCATTATACGGGCTTTTCAGCTTTACGACTATCGCGCAGCAGGCGTACCATTACGCTTTTTTTGGCGATTTTGCAATGGCTACATCTATCACCCAATCCGAACAACAATCCGAACAGCGCAAGGGCATCTGGCTGGCATTGGCTTGCTATGGCGCATGGGGCTTGTTTCCCTTGTTTTGGTATCCGCTTAACCATTCTGCCATGCCTGCGGAGCAAATTTTGGCGCAACGCATTGTGTGGTCAAGCGTGTTTGCGCTGGCGTTGCTGCTGGCGTTTCGGCAGGACAAGGCGTTGGTTGCCGCGTTTAAGCAACCCAAATTGTTGGGCATTTTTGCCCTGTCTTCATTGCTGATTGCGGCAAATTGGCTGGTGTATTTATGGGCGATTATTCATCATCATGTAATGGAAGCCAGCTTGGGCTATTTCATCAACCCTTTGGTGAATATGCTGCTGGGCTGGGTGATTTTTAAAGAACGGCTCAACGTGTGGCAAATGGCGGCGATTGCGCTGGCGGTGGCGGGCATTGTGTGGCTGGCGATTCCTGCGGGGCAAATCCCATGGATTTCGCTGCTGTTGGCGTTTTCGTTTGGCTTTTATGGCGCAGTACGCAAGCTCGCGCCAATGCCGCCGCTGGCAGGCTTAACACTGGAAACGCTGATGCTGCTACCCTTTACGCTGGGCTATTTGATATGGTGCGGCATGCAAAACACGCTGGTGTTTGGCGAATTAACGCTGTTGCAAAAAACCGTGCTGTTCTCATCGGGCGCAGCCACCACGCTGCCACTGCTGGCGTTTGCCGCTTCTGCCAAGCGGATTACGCTGTCGCTGCTGGGCATTTTGCAAAACCTGTCGCCCACCACGCAACTTTTGCTAGGGCTGGCGTTTGGCGAGCAATTGAGCGGCGCGCGCTTGATGGGCTATGGCTTGGTTTGGCTAGGCGTGGCGGTGTTTTTGTATGGCGTTTGGTTGCAGATGAAGCAAGAAAAGGCAGCCTGAAAATCCATTTGCCCAATAAAAACCGTTTGGTGGCGAGCCAAGCGGTTTTTTGTTGGTGGGATGGTTTTTTAGGCTGCCTTATCGCGTTGCATGGCGAGGCGTGAAATATTTACAAACAATAATCATTTTTGACAAAAATCGTCCATAAGCCAACAATCCGCCACGGTCTGCATCGCAGGCTCATTTAGTCAATAATTGGAGAAATAAATATGAAACACACTCAAACAATCTACGCGCTGCTGTTGGCGGGCGCATTGCCTTTTGCCCACGCCCACGAAGCGCATCAACACGACCATCCGCAAAATCATTCACATGAACACACGCATCAACACGAAGCCGTTGCGCCTGCGGCACAAGGGGCAGCTGGCGCGTTATCCGATGCCAAGCAAACGGGCAAAGTGTTTGCGGGCAAGCATTTTATGGTGGTGCAAAAAGTGATGAAAAAAGGCGAAACCATGCCGCGCCACAATCATGTGGGGCATACCGTATTGTTTACGGCAACGGTGGGCGAATTTAATGTGTTGCTCAACGACACAGAACGCCACACCGTAAAACAAGGGCAAACGCTGAAATTTGGCGGCGATGTGTATGTTTCGGCGGTGGCGGTTAAGCCCTCGGCGGCAACGGTGGTGTTGGTGGACGAATAAATCAACAAAACTTTGCCCAGACCCAGAGGCAGCCTGAAAACAGTAGGCAGCATGCTTAAAAGTATGCTGCCATTTTTGTTGATAAATGCCTATACCAAATAGCTACACAAAATGCTGGCTTAATAAGTATGTGCTTCATTTTATGCCCAGCCTAAAATCACGCCCTTTGTTAACCATATCCGCACAAATGTTTACTCTTTTTAACGCCGATGACACCCCATCTCATGCTGCGCCAACCGAGCAAACCTTGTCCAATATCCAAGTTAGCGGCATTCGTAAACAAACCAACATCAACTACACCGTTCCCACCTCCCGCGCGGCAACGGGCATGGATTTAACCTTGCGCGAAACGCCGCAATCGCTTTCGGTGATGACCGAAAAACAAATCAGCGACCAAGGCGTAGAAAGCCTGCAAGACGCGCTCAACCAAATGGCAGGCGTGTACCACAGCAAAATGGGCAACAACGCCACAGGCGATAGCCAATTTGCCTCGCGCGAAATGCCGATTGACACATTCAACATCGACGGCGCGCAAAAGTTTTACTACACCAGCCAAGCCATTCGCCGCAGCACCAATAATCTAGACAGCGGTTTATACGAACAAATTTCTGTGGTGCGCGGCACCAGCGGATTAAGCAACGGCGGCTTGGCGAAGCCAGCGGCAGCATTTTTCTCTCGCGCAAAAAGCCCACCGCCCAGCCATTTGCCACTGTTGAAGCCGAAGTTGGCTCATGGAAACACACGCGCTTGATGCTGAATGCCAACCAGCCGCTTAATGCCGACAAAACCCTGCGCGGGCGCGCCGTGTTGATTAGCGACCACGGCGGCGATTATTTGCCACACAGCCATCGCCATAACCACACGTTTTACGGCATTTTGGCATACGACTTCTCGCCCAACACGCGCGTAAATATGGGCACCGAGCTGCACCACAACCGCAGCCGAGGCAGCTCCCGCTTTGGCTTTATGACCATAGGCAGCGATTGGAATAACGATTTGCATCGCCCCTTCCCCGTGCACGCCAAAAGCCATTCATCCGCACGCTGGGCATACAGCCGCGAAAACGATGGCGAATTGTTTGCCGATGTGCAACACGATTTTGCCAACGGCTGGCAAGCCCGTGCCCATTACAGCTACGGCTTTGGGCATCACAAACAACTGGCAGGCGTGGCAGGTGCCAGCGAAGACACTTTGATGTACGACTATTCAGGCAGCCTGCAAGCCGATTTCACCGACATCTCGCCGCGCAGTCACAATTTAACCCTCAACCTAGACGGACAATACGCATTACTCGGGCGCAAACACGATTTCAACCTCGGCGCAGCCGCCAGCATCGGCAAAGACCACCCGTTATTACAAGGCGCATGGCAAGACGGACGACTCAACTCCGCCGCCACCCTCTATCGCAACGTGCGCGACCGCCTAACCATCCGCGCAGGACGGCGCAACGGGCAAACCTATTACAACGCCGAAGACCACACCACCAATCGCGGCGCAGAATTATCCATCAGCGGCAGAATCGGCGATAAATGGCTGCTCAACGCATCCTACGCCCGCTCGTTTAGCCGCAAAGCCGATGGCACGCCCGTCAAAACCAACTACCCCGAACACCTGTTCAAACTATTCGCCAGCTACGACATCAACGACAAAATCACCCTAGGCGGTAACGTTCATTGGCAAAGCCGCCTCTACGACAGCAGCATCAAAAATATGCCCGATGCCGCCAGCCGCTCCGCCGTATCGCAACGCCCCTACGCCGTGGTGAATTTGATGATGCACATCAACCTCGGCAAGCAAACACGGCTCAGCCTGTATGCCGACAACGTATTCAACAAATCCTACAAAACCATGCCCGATATTCACGTTTACGGTACGCCACGCAGTTTTAGCGCAGTGCTGCGGCACACGTTTTGAAGGTTAATTGAAGCACAAATACCGTTTCAGGCTGCCTATTGCCCCGCATTGAGGCAGCCTGAAAACATAAAATGGAACGGCGACGGCTCGTCGCCACAATGCCTCCCAGCAACGCCCGCCACATCACAAGCCAACAATGATTTCAGGCTGCCTTATCCCCCAAACCCAAGCCATACCATCCATTTTGAACACAAGCGCACGGCTTGCAAGCAAGCCGTAAAAGCGCGGGGACACCGTTTCAGGCTGCCTATATTGCTCTCCGCGTTGAGGCAGCCTGAAAAACAAAAACCGCTTGGTGTGAAGCCAAACGGTTTTGCTGCATAGATAAGATTTCAGGCTGCCTTACATTCGCATCCCAAGTGCAACACCCCTAAATAAGAGGCGT
>CAJPSG010000169.1 GCA_905373195.1 Kingella oralis | reverse complement strand
TGTTGTCGCTCCAATAGTTGCCGTATTTCTGCCCTTCCGCCCAATCCACGAAGCGGAAAATGCTATGGAACAACACATCAACTACATCACACTCGGCGTGGCCGACCTTGCCGCGTCCCACCGTTTTTACCGCGACGTATTCGGTTGGCGGGAAACGGAAGACGGCAACGAACACATTGCGTTTTTCCAAACGGGAAACGCGCTACGGTTGGCCCTGTTCGGCAGGGAAGCTTTGGCGCAGGACGCGCAGGTATCGGCGCAGGGCAGCGGTTTCCCAAATTTCACATTGGCGCACAATGTCGGCAGCGAAGCCGAAGTGGATGCGCTGTTTGCCGCATTTGCCGCCCGAAACGCGAACATCGTCAAAGCACCGCAGAAAGTATTTTGGGGCGGATACAGCGGTTATATCGCCGACCCGGACGGCTTTTTGTGGGAAATTGCGTTTAACCCGTTTTTGCAAACACTGCGCTGAAATCCGCCGCCCGAAACCGCCCTTTTCAGGCTGCCTGAAACGGCGCATTATCCCGTTTTCTGCGCGCCTGCTTTCAATTCGCGCAGTTTTTTGAGCGTTTCGGTTTCGGGCATCACCATCAGCGGTTTGCTGTCGGTCATGCCGCCGGGCATGATGGCGGGAAAGTTCTTCTGCGCCCATTTCACTATCGTTACGGCGGGGCTGTTCATCAGCAGGCGGGCGGCGGGGGCGCGCCAGAGGATTTGGTCGGTGATGCCGTTGGGTTTGTAGGCGGTGTCGGCGATTCCGTCTCCGTCCAAATCAAACGCGCTGTTGTCGCTCCAATAGTTGCCGTATTTCTGCCCTTCCGCCCAATCCACGAAGCGGAAAATGCTATGGAACAACACATCAACTACATCACACTCGGCGTGGCCGACCTTGCCGCGTCCCACCGTTTTTACCGCGACGTATTCGGTTGGCGGGAAACGGAAGACGGCAACGAACACATTGCGTTTTTCCAAACGGGAAACGCGCTACGGTTGGCCCTGTTCGGCAGGGAAGCTTTGGCGCAGGACGCGCAGGTATCGGCGCAGGGCAGCGGTTTCCCAAATTTCACATTGGCGCACAATGTCGGCAGCGAAGCCGAAGTGGATGCGCTGTTTGCCGCATTTGCCGCCCGAAACGCGAACATCGTCAAAGCACCGCAGAAAGTATTTTGGGGCGGATACAGCGGTTATATCGCCGACCCGGACGGCTTTTTGTGGGAAATTGCGTTTAACCCGTTTTTGCAAACACTGCGCTGAAATCCGCCGCCCGAAACCGCCCTTTTCAGACAGCCTGAAACCCCTTATTCCAACCTTCCATTTAAGGAGACACCCATGCACCCCGAAACCCTAAACGAAGTCCGCCAAGCCATAGACAGCTTGGATGCCGAACTCATCACCCTGCTCGCCAAGCGGCAAACGCTGGTGGAACAGGCGGGCAGGCTCAAACCGCGCGGCGACAGACAGGCCGTTGCCGCGCCCGAACGCGTCGCCCAAGTCATCGCCGCACGCCGTGGGCAGGCCGCCGCCGCAGGGCTGTCGCCCGAAGTGGCCGAAGCCGTGTGGCAGGCGATGATTGCCGCCTTTATCCGGCTGGAAACCGAAACCAATCAGGCAGCCTGAAAACCAACTTTGAGAAAGTCCATGACCACCCCCACTATCCATCTGTCCCTGTCCCAAGTAACCAAACAATACGGCGAACAGAAAGCCGTCAATCACGTGGATTTGACCCTGCAAGCAGGCGAATGCGTGGGCTTGGCAGGACACAACGGCGCAGGCAAATCCACCATCATGAAGCTGATACTCGGCTTAATCCGCCCCAGCGCAGGCAGTGTAACCCTGTTTGGCGAAAACGTATCAGGCGGACGCGCCGCCGAAATCCGCCGCAAAATTGGCTATTTGCCCGAAATCGTTGCCCTGCATCCGAGCTTAACGGGCAAAGAAACCATGGATTTTTACGCCAAACTCAAAGGCGTGGACACACAAGGCAACCAAGCCTTGCTGGAACGGGTGGGCATTGCCCAATCGGCGCACAAGCGCGTGGGCGCGTATTCCAAAGGGATGCGGCAGCGGCTTGCACTTGCCCAAGCCTTACTTGGCGCGCCGCAGGTTTTGTTGTTTGACGAACCCACCACAGGACTAGACCCCGCTTCGCGCCAGTTGTTCTACCAAATTGTGCATGAACTCAAAACCCAAGGCGCAACCGTGCTGCTGTGCACCCACGCGCTTGCCGAGCTGGACGGGCACGCCGACCGCGTGGTGGTAATGAAAAACGGCAGAAAGCTGGCAGACGGCAATATGCACGAGTTGCAAGTGCAAAGCGGCTTGCCTGTGAGCATTGATGTAACCCTTGCCCGCGAAACTACACTGCCGCCGCATTGGTACAGCGTTTCAGGCTGCCCTCATCGCTACATCAGCGAATGCCAAGCCAACGAAAAAGCCGCGCGGCTGCAAGAGCTGGGCAGCTTGGACAACATCACCGCCATTGACATCCACACGCCCACGTTGGACGAAGTGTATGCCGAGTTTTTAAAACGCGAAGACGTGTAACGGACGAGCAGGCGCAGCCCCAAGGCAGCCTGAAAACGGATAAGCACGCACAACAAAAATCCGCAAAGGAAAACCATGTCTCCCACCCTCATCATTGCCCAAAAAGAAATCCGCGATAACCTGCGCAACCGCTGGGTGCTTGCCGCCACCATTTTGATGTTTGCCCTCGCCCTTGCGCTGGGCTTTATGGGCAGCACGCCCACAGGCAGCGTGAAAGTGGACCCGCTCACCGTAACCGTGGTGAGCTTGTCTAGCCTGTCTATTTTCCTCGTGCCGCTGATTGCCATGCTGATGGCGTATGACGCGATTATCGGCGAAATTGAACGCGGCACGATGGCGTTGCTGCTCAGCTATCCCATCTCGCGCTGGCAGATTTTGGTGGGCAAATTTATCGGGCATTCTGTGTTGCTTGCCATCGCCACCACCATTGGCTACGGCGCGGCGGGCTTAATTTTGCAATGGCAGTTTGGCGGTTTTCAGGCTGCTGCATGGAAGCCTTTTTTCTTGCTGATTGTTGCCAGCATTTTGCTGGGCGCGGCGTTTTTGTCGCTGGGTTATCTGATTAGCGCGAAAGTGAAAGAACGCGGCACGGCGGCGGGGCTGGCGATTGGCGTGTGGCTGTTTTTCGTGGTGATTTTTGATATGGCGTTGCTCGGCATCCTTGTTGCCGACAGCAAACACCGCATCACCGCCAAGCTGCTGGAAAACGTGTTGCTGTTTAACCCCACCGACATCTACCGCCTGCTCAACCTCACAGGCTTTGAAAACACCGCCATGTATTCAGGCATGGCGGGCATCAGCGGGCAGATTGGCTTAACCAAAACCCTGCTGGTTGCCGCGCAAATCGGCTGGATAATTGTGCCCTTTGCGCTGGCGGCTTGGCTGTTTAGCCGTAGGCAGATTTAGGCGTAGTTAGCCTGTGGCGCGGCGAGCCAATGTTATTCTTGTTACCCTGTTTTCAGGCTGCCTATATCTGTTGCACAAGGCAGCCTGAAAACAGGTAAGATGGCGAAAACCGTTTCACAATACGCGCATACGAAAGGCAGCCTGAAAATGCCCACGCTACTCATCATCTTGCTTACCCTATCCGCCGCCTTGCTGCTGTACGCCGTTTACATCGCCCTGCACATTAAAAAACACGGCGAACGCTATCCCAACCGCCCCAGCTTGACCTACACCAGCACACACAGCTACACCAGCCCCATTCTGCCCGACAGCAGCACCGCCCCTTGCAACAGCCATCACGACTGTTCACCTAATAGCAGCCATCACGACTGCCCCTAGCCCCCAAAGGCAGCCTGAAAAAGGAAACGCACCATGTGGCAAACCATCCGCTATTGGTGGCAAGAACAACGCGACCGACAACGCTACTACTGGCACATGACCCGCTATGCATGGCGCACCATCATCGTTGTCTCGTTGCTGATGGGGCTTTCCAGCCGCATCGCGTTTTTGGATTTTTTAGACGACTGGATTTTCGGCATCGGCAGCTTCATCATCCTGCTGTGTTCGGGCTATATGAGCATCATTCGCCATTCCACCAAATATCGCCCCGAAAACTGGGAAGATTTTAAATAAGAACCTGTATTCGCTATTTGCATAGGCAGATTTGATGACATAAAAGCGCGGATACAAGGCAAAAAGCGCAG
>CAJPSG010000168.1 GCA_905373195.1 Kingella oralis | reverse complement strand
GCGCAGCGAACTCGCATGGGACAACATCATCTACGGCAGCCAAGGGCTAGGCTACGTCGTCGCCAGCCACCAGCACATCCACGTCGCCAAACCCGGCCACACCCTCTTCACCGCCTACACCGCCCTCAACCACGACAGCCCCGTCAACGTCCGCCGCCAACTGCTTGCCGCCGAACCCCGCGACCTGCTAGACCTCGCCGCCCAAGACCTACTCACCGTCTACGGAAAGCGGTTTTGGCAACACGTCGCCCACATAGACATCACCGTCCGCGCCCACGCCATGAGCGTCCCCAGCGCAGGCTACCTCACCCAACCCACGCTCACCGCCCTGCGCCAACACCAATCCCGCCTCCACTTCGCCCACAGCGATTTAAGCGGCTACTCCGTGTTTGAAGAAGCCGCATGGTGGGGCGTGGAAGCCGCCAAACGCATACTCGCCCAACGATAAAGGCAGCCTGAAAACCCAAACCCGCTTGGCATTTGAACCAAACAATTTCCCACAGAATAGATTGTCTTTCAGACAACCCCGCCCCAAACCAAGCCCCACAAATAATGCTATAATCCCGCCCATTTCAGGCAGCCTGAAAACGCCCCCAACTTCATTTTCAGGCTGCCTTCTCCATTTTTATCCAACAAACACACAGGAGTACCCCATGTTCGGCAAAGCAGGACTCGGCGGCTTGATGCAACAAGCCCAAAAAATGCAAGAAAACATGAAAAAAGCGCAAGCAGAACTCGCGCAAACCGAAGTAGAAGGGCAAGCAGGCAACGGCTTGGTTAAAGTAACCGCCACGTGCAGCCACGTTGTCCGCAAAATCAGCATCAGCCCCGATTTAATCAGCGAAGCCGCCGACGACCCCGAAATGCTGGAAGACCTCATCCTCGCCGCCCTCAGCGACGCGCACGAAAAAGGCGAAGCCGCCACTTCCGCCAAAATGTCGCAATTCACCCAAGGCTTGCCCGCAGGCATGGGCGATTTCTTCAAATAAGGCAGCCTGAAACCCCGTTCAGCGTAGCGAAAAGGACAATCCAGCATGGCAAAAATAGGCATCATCATGGGCAGCAACAGCGATTGGCACATCATGGAACACGCCGCCAAAATGCTGCAACAATTTGGCGTGGACTACGAAGCCCAAGTCGTCTCCGCCCACCGCACACCCGATTTAATGTTTGACTACGCCAAAACCGCGCGCGAACGCGGCCTGCAAGCCATTATCGCAGGCGCAGGCGGCGCGGCGCATCTACCAGGCATGATTGCCGCGCAAACCACGCTGCCCGTGCTCGGCGTGCCCGTGCCCAGCCAATATCTGCGCGGCGAAGATTCGCTGCTGTCCATCGTGCAAATGCCCAAAGGCGTGCCCGTTGCCACCTTTGCCATCGGCGAGGCAGGCGCAGCCAACGCCGCCCTGTTTGCCATTTCGCTGCTTGCCAACCAAGACAACAACTTAGCACAAAAGCTGACAGACTTCCGCGCCCAGCAAACTCAAAGCGTGCTAGCCATGACCTTGCCGCCCGTTAGCGCAGACTAGCCAACACGGTTTAGCCCAAGCCCACCACGCTGCGTCATAGCCTGCATAGGCAGCCTGAAAACGGCAAGCAACCTATTTCGCTTCACGCAAAAAATTACGTTTAATCAAATGGTTTAGGCAGCCTGAAAACCAAATTTGCCTACACGCCCCATCAACAACGCCGCCTAGCGCGGTTAAAAACCCATGCATTTTCATCCCGAATTTTCCATCCCCCTTGCCGAACAAAACCAAATCGGCGTGTTGCTTGTTAATCTGGGCACGCCCGAAGCGCCCACGCCCGAAGCCGTGCGCCCCTTTTTGCGCGATTTTTTATCCGACCCGCGCGTGATAGAGCTTTCCCCTTGGTTGTGGCAGCCGCTGCTGCGCGGCGTTATCTTGCCCCTGCGCAGCCGCCAAGCCGCCGAGCTATACAGCAAAATCTGGCTTAAAGAAGGCTCGCCGCTTAAAGTGTTCACCCATCGCCAGCTAGAAGGCTTGCGCGAAAGGCTGCCTGAAAACATCCATTGCGCCTACGCCATGAGCTACGGCACACCCAGCATCCACGAAGCCATGAGCACGCTCAAAAGCAAAGGCGTGGGGCGGCTGATTGTGCTGCCGCTGTATCCGCAATACGCCGCCAGCAGCACAGGCGCAGCGTTGGATAAAGTGCTGGGCGAATTGGAACACGAGCGCAATCAAATGTCGGTGCGCACCATTGCCCGCTTCTATTTCCACACAGGCTACATCCGCGCCCTTGCGCAACAAATCGCCAGCTACCGCAAACAATACGGCGCAGGCGAAAAACTGATGTTCAGCTTCCACAGCATCCCGCAAAAACACAGCGATTTGGGCGACCCCTACGCCCAAGAATGCCGCGAAACCGCCCGCTTGGTTGCCCTAGAACTCGGCTTGCACGAGCAAGATTATGTCGTCTCCTTCCAAAGCCGTTTTGGCGGCGGCAAATGGCTAGAACCCAGCACGCAAACCCTGTTCAAAGAATTGCCCCGCAAACACAAAATCACCAAACTAGACGTGGTTTGCCCAGGCTTTGTGAGCGATTGTTTGGAAACGATGGAAGAAATCGCCATCCGTGGGCGCGAGCAATTTCACGCCGCAGGCGGCACACAATTTCAATACATCCCCTGCCTCAACGACAACCCCGCATGGTTAGACGCATTGAGCAATATTGTGAAAGTGAACGGGGCAGGGTGGATTAACCCGTAAACGCTGTTTTCAGGCTGCCTCATCCGCATAGGCAGCCTGAAAACAGATTGACACGCTGCGGCGAAACCCCAACCCATTTACCCAACTCAAACCCGCTCCATCCCCAATAATCGCCATGAAAAAAATTGAAGCCATCATCAAACCCTTTAAGCTCGACGACGTGCGCGAAGCCCTCACCGAAATCGGCATCACAGGCATGACCGTAACCGAAGTCAAAGGCTTCGGGCGACAAAAAGGGCACACCGAAATCTATCGCGGCGCAGAATACGCCGTTGATTTTTTGCCCAAAGTGAAGCTGGAACTCGTGTTGCCCGACGATATGGTGGAACGCGTGATAGAAACCATCGTAGAAACCGCCCGCTCGGGCAAGATTGGCGACGGCAAAATTTTCGTGTACCCCGTTGAGCAAGTTATCCGCATCCGCACGGGCGAAACCGACCACGCCGCGATATAGGCAGCCTGAAACGCAATTTCAGCCAAGCAAAAACGTATTCCAGCCATTTCACCCGTCCATGACCCTGCTACTCATTACTCTCGCCATCATTCTGCTCGCCCTCGGCGCAATCGGCACAATTTACCCCGCCCTCCCCAGCCTGCCGCTGATGTTTGCAGGCGCATGGCTGATGGGCTACGCGCAGGACTACGAAGTCATCGGCACAACCACCTTGCTGGTGTTGTTTATCGTCTCCGCCTTTGGCTTGGCGATGGATTTTGTGGCGGGGATGCTCGGCGCAAAATACACAGGCGCGAGCAAAGAAGCCCTGTGGGGCGCGTTTATCGGCGGCGTTGTGGGCGCGTTTTTTGTGCCAGCGGGTTTGATTCTCGGGCCATTGCTGGGCGCAGCCATCGGCGAATTTGCCGACAAGCGCAATCTGTGGCTGGCAGGCAAAGTGGGCATCGGCGCGCTGCTCGGCTTTATTGTCGGCACGGTGGCCAAAGTGGGCGCGGCGTTGGGTATCTTGTTGATTATATTGGTACAATATATTGTGTACTGGCTCGGTTAGGCAGCCTGAAATCTTATTTTTATCGTTAAAGCCATGCCCACAGGCAGCCTGAACCCGCATTTGATTTAGACACACAGCACAGCAACCCGTGGTATCACGCGCTTGTGGTGCAGTTTCCCGCGCTGGATACGGCGCAGCAGAGGCTGTGGCAGCAATACTTCGCCGAGCGCGATATTGAGATTTTTGCCCCCGCAGAATAGTTTTCAGGCTGCCTCAAACAGCCCAACACAATAACCCTTTTCATGGCGTTGCGCCGCCATACCCACGCCGTGTAGCCCAAACATCCGCAGATTAAACCCGCCTTTCAGGCTGCCTCAACCACCTGATGCAGCCTGAAAACGGTTAATCCCAAAACACAACCCCTTTTTCAGGTTGCCTAACTGCCTTTCAACTCCCTCAACCCCCACCATGACCATCCTATCCCTAGAAAACGCCAGCTTCGCAGTCGGACACGTTCCC
>CAJPSG010000167.1 GCA_905373195.1 Kingella oralis | reverse complement strand
GCCTCTTATTTAGGGGTGTTGCACTTGGGATGCGAATGTAAGGCAGCCTGAAAATGTTTGTATGCTATTTCAGGCTACCTTTGAGTTGCTTGGGGGATTGCGGATTGGATTAGGCTGGGCTGGGTAGCAGCATTCCAGATGAAAGGCGAGCTAAAACAGCCTTTCCACTTTCAGGCTTGACTATCGCGCGAAATCCATCAGGCAGCCTGAAAACCTATTCACACGCTTCCACCACCATCACGCGCTGCACTTCGTGCCAATAACCATCAGGGCGGGGTTCTACTTGGGCATACAGCGCGGTGGGGGTGATTTGGCTGCGGCTGATGGTTTCAGGCTGCGTGATGCGGGCGGGGGCGAGGTATTCGGTGCGGTTGAGGCGGTAGTAGCGGGCGTGTTCGGGCAGGGCTTTGGGGGTGGTTGTCCAGATGCCGCTCCATGCTTGCGCTGGGAAATTGGTGGGCAGCTCGCCTGTGGCGGTGAAGCCGATGCCGCGCACGATGCTGGCGCTGCGGATGCGCTCGGGGGCGATGCCGTGTCGGCGCAGGGCGGCTTGGGCTTCGGGGCGGGCAAGCAGGGCGAGCTGGCGTTGCAGCTTGCGCTGTTTGCGCACGAGGGTGTCGCGGGGGTTGAGCCCTGCCATGTGTTCGCCTGTGGCGCTGCCGTGGTATTTGCAGGCGAGTTCTAGGTGGTAGGGCGTGCCGTTCAGTTCTACGATGTAGTCTATTTCGCCCAATGTGCTGTTGCCTTCTGCGCTGGTGTTGTAAACGGGGAGGTTGGTGGCGAGTAGCTGGGCGTGCGGGGCGTGGGTAAACCAGTAGGCAAGCAGGTCTTCGGCGTATTTGCCCAGCGCATAGCGGTTGCGGGTGAGCTTTTCAGGCTGCCTTTGGGGGTCGCTTTGCCATTGGTCGTTCCATGCGAGCAGCAGCCTGAAACCGTGTTCGCCGAGTAATTGGCGCACGGGCAATTCGCAATCGGTGCGCCACAGCGGCGGGGCAGTAAGCAGGCTGGCGAGATCGCGGATGGTGGGGTGGGTGAGCCGCCACCAGAGGGCATCTTGGGCGTAGTTCATGGGGTGTCTTTCGCGGATGAATTAAGGTGCGCCAGTATAGCGCGAGATGGCGTTTCAGGCTGCCTTGGGCGTGTTGGCATTCAACTTTTGCAGAGGATTTTGCGGCAGAAAATGGCAGATACAAGGCAAAAACATGAGCTAATGCCGTCCATTGGCGAGTGTTTTTAGCGCAGCAGATGCCGTTTTATGACGGAAAAGCTGCCAAAATGTTGATTGGCAACACGCCCAGGAGTTTATGCCATAATCCACCTTTTCTTGTTTACAGCAGCCTGAAAATGCCTTGCTATCTCAAAATCGCATTAAACGTTCCCCTTGGTTTGCTCACTTATGCCCACCCCACACCGCTGCCGCGCGGCACGCGGGTGTTGGTGCCGTTTATCAACAAAACCGTTGCTGGCATTGTGTGGGGCGAAGAAGCGCAGCCTGAAATCGCCGCGCACAAAATCCGCGCCGTGCAGCAGGTGTTTGCCGACGAGCCGCCGCTGCCCGAAAGCTGGCTGGCGTTGATTGAATTCACCGCGCGTTATTACCACTATCCCATCGGGCAAACCGCGTTCACCGCGCTGCCGCAAGCCCTGCGCGAAAACCAAGCCGCCAAAATACCGCAGCCTGAAACGTTCTATTCGCTCAACGAGCTAGGCAAACAGCAGCCCGAGCCGCCCGCGCGTTCGCACAAACAACGCGCCCTGTGGCAAGCCCTGTTTTCAGGCTGCCTAAACCTGCCCGCGCTAAAAAAAATCCACCCGCAAGCCGCCAATCTGATTAACGACTACGCCGCGCAAAATTGGCTCGCCGTTACCACGCAAGGGCAGCCTGAAATTCCTCCATCTGCCCACACCCTCAACCCCGAGCAGCAAACCGCGTCCCGCCAAATTCAGGCTGCCTTTGGGCAATTTAAACCCTTCTTGCTCTACGGCATCACAGGCAGCGGCAAAACCGAAGTCTATTTTGACGCGATGGCAACCGCGCTCGCGCAAGGCAAGCAAGTGTTGCTGCTGCTGCCCGAAATCAACCTAACACCGCAGCTGCTGCAACGCGTTGCCAACCGCTTTCCCCATCTGCCCACCGCCGTGCTACACAGCCAAACCGCCGCCGGCAAGCGCAGTCAAGACTATCTGCGCGCCATGCTCGGACAAGCCAAGCTCATCATTGGCACGCGGCTTGCTGTATTCACCCCTTTGCCCGATTTAGCGCTGATTGTGGTGGACGAAGAACACGATTCCTCGTTCAAACAAGACAGCGAACTGCGCTACCACGCCCGCGATTTAGCCATCTGGCGCGCGCAACAAGCCGCCTGCCCCATCGTGCTCGGTAGCGCCACCCCCAGCTTAGAGAGCTGGCACAAAGCGCAAACAGGTGCATACCGCCTACTCAGCCTGCCCCATCGTGCCAACCCAAGCGCCCAGTTGCCGCAAATCCAGCTTTTAGACGTGCGCCCGATTACGCTCAACAACGGCATCTCACCGCTCGCGCTCAAAATGCTGCAAGACAACCACGCCCAAGGCGGCATCTCGTTGGTGTATCTCAACCGCCGCGGCTTCGCCCCTGCGCTGTTTTGCGGCGATTGCGGACACACCTTCGGCTGCCCGCATTGCTCCGCCAAAATGGTGCTGCACCAACGCGCCCGCCAACTGCGCTGCCACCATTGCGATTTCAGGCTGCCCATTCCCATCGCCTGCCCCGACTGCGGCAACCAAGACCTAACCGCCATCGGGCAAGGCACGCAGCGCATAGAAGACACCCTTCGCGCCGCCCTGTCCCAAGCCCAAATCGCCCGCGTGGACAGAGACAGCACCGCCCACCAGCGCGATTGGGACGACCTCTACGCCGCCATCCACGCAGGCGAAATAGACATCCTAGTCGGCACGCAAATGCTCGCCAAAGGACACGATTTCGCACGGCTCAACCTCGTTATCGTGCTCAACGCCGACGGCTCACTGTTTTCCAGCGACTTCCGCGCCCCCGAGCGGCTGTTTGCCGAACTGATGCAAGTATCAGGACGCGCGGGGCGCGCCGAAACCGCAGGGCGCGTGCTCATCCAAACCCGCCTGCCCGAACACCCCGTCTTCGCCGCCGTGCAAGCGCAAAACTACCCCCTGTTTGCCGACCACGAACTCGCCCAACGCGAACTCTTCGCCCTGCCACCCTACGGTTTTCAGGCTGCCATCCGCGCCGATGCCCCCAGCCAAGCCGAAGCCAGCCAGTTTCTTAACGACATCCGCGACTGCATCGCCCCCACGCTGCCCGACAACGTCCACCAATTTGGTGCCGTCCCCATGCAAATGGCGCGCCTAGCCGAACGCGAACGCGCCCAAGTGTTCCTAGAAAGCCCCAGCCGCAAAGCCCTACACCACGCGCTCAACCAATGGGCGCAAGTGCTCAACCAATACAAAAGCAACAACATCCGCTGGCATATAGATGTGGACACGCAGGAGCTATAGGCAGCCTGAAAACATCAGCCCTATACCTTTCCTTTACATAAAATGATAAAATGCCCGCCATTTCCGATTGTCCAGCCAACTAGCACAACAGATTTAGAAAGAACCCATAATGAACCTACAACGCTTCGTTGATAAGATGCTTACGCTCAAAGGCGCGATTGCCGCAGCAATCGTCGATTTTGAGAGCGGAATGCTCATGGCATCAGGCAGCAACGACTCCACTTTTGATTTAGAAGTGGTGGCGGCGCGCGGCAGCGAAGTGATGCGCGCTAAAATCAAAACCATGCAGAAGCTGGAAATGGACGACGAAATCAACGACATTATGATAACCACCACCAGCCAATACCATTTTCTCTGCCCCGTAAAACAACACCGCAATATGTTCATCTACCTCGCCGTAAACCGAAAAAACGCCAACGTCTCACTCTGCCGCCAAATGATGTTCGCCGTGGATAAAAATATCGTTTAATCAATCGCAAAAAAAAATCCTGCTTCAACCGGCAGGATTTTTTGTGGGTGGCTATTGTTGAAAACGCAATTCAGACCAGTAAAATCAATTTTCAGGCTGCCTCAACCATCTGATGCAGCCTAAAAACACATTCCAGCCACTGTCAAAACCCAAACATCCCACCCCGCGCAACCATCATCCATATATATAAGCATAGGCAGCCTGAAACCATTTTTAGA
>CAJPSG010000166.1 GCA_905373195.1 Kingella oralis | reverse complement strand
GATGCTCACTTATACCCAAATCAAAGATTTGGACAAAGGGGCAAGGCTGCCTATTCTTGTCTACTTGGTAAGTAAGAAAAACTCTACCAACACGTTTTTAAACAAAAAGCCCATCACGCCCAAGCCAAGCACAAAAAACAGGATAAACATCCCCCATTTGCCCGCTTTGGATTCTTTGCCCAACTGCCATACGATAAAACCAAGCATAATTACCAAACCGCCGATGCCCAGCCGCATGCCCCATAGGGCGAATTGTTCTTCTGACATGATTGTTCCTTGTGTGTGTTTTCAATTTTTGTTGATGATTTAGGCAGCCTGAAAACGGATTTTGCTTGTTTTCAGGCTGCCTTTGCGTTTTTATGCTTGCAAGGCTTGTTGCAAATCGTCAATCAAATCATCCACATATTCCAAGCCAATGGATAGGCGCAGCAAGCCTTCGCTGATGCCTGCTGCCAGTTTATCTTCGGGCGACATTCTGCCGTGCGTGGTTGTCCACGGATGCGCGATGGTGGAGCGCACATCGCCAAAGTTTGCCGTTTTGGAAAAAATGTTCACTTTATCAACCACTTTCCAAGCCGCCGCCGTGTCTCTTTTCACTTCAAACGCCAGCACCGTGCCGCCTGTGCTTTGCTGTTTTTTCACCAACGCCGCTTGCGGGTTTTCAGGCAGCCCCGAGTAATACACCTTGCCCACTTGCGGTTGCTGTTGCAGCCATTGCGCAATTTTCAGCGCAGAAGCCGCCGCCGCATCGGTGCGCAGCATCAGCGTTTCCATGCCGCCGAGCAGCATCCAAGCGTTAAACGGCGACAGGCTCAGCCCCATCGTATTCACATACATCCCCACTTGCGTAATTAAATCTTGCTTGCCGCACACAATGCCGCCCAACACACGCCCTTGCCCGTCAATGGATTTGGTGCCCGATTGCACGCTCAAATCCGCGCCCAAGCGCAACGGCTGTTGCACGGCAGGCGAACAAAAGCAGTTATCCACCACCAGCAACGCATTGATTTCATGCGCGATTTGCGACAAGGCTTCAATGTCCGCCACTTCGCCCAAAGGGTTGGACGGCGTTTCCAAGAAAAACATTTTGGTGTTCGGGCGGATGGCTTTGCGCCATTCGTTGGCATCAGTTTGCGAAACCAGCGTAACTTCAATGCCAAAGCGCGACAGCATGGCAATCAGCCCTGCCGTTGTGCCAAACAGGCTGCGGCTGCTGATTAAATGATCGCCTGCGCTGAGAAAAGTGAGCAAGGCAGCCTGAATCGCGCTCATGCCCGTTGCTGTTGCGATGCCTGCTTCCGCGCCTTCCATAATCGCTACGCGCTGCTGAAACGCCGCCACGGTGGGATTGTTGGTGCGTGAATAAGTGTAGCCCGCTTGGCGTTTGGCAAACACGTCGGCGCATTCTTCCGCGCTGTCAAACATAAAACTGCTGGTTAAAAATAGAGCTTGATGATGCTCTTTAAACTGGGTTTGCTCTTTGCTGCCGCGAATTGCCAGCGTTTGCGGATGAAGTTGTTTAGCGTTACTCATATTTGCATTCTTTTACAAAAACAGGAAAGTCGCTATTTTGCGCCTTTTCAGGCTGCCTTTCAATGCTTATAATTTGCCACTCCCCGCTAGATTAACATTTGTTTACAAGGACACACATCATGAAATGGACCGACATCCAACGCATCGCCGAAGAGCTTTACGACACCCACGGCGACAGCATCAACCCCGCCACCGTGCGCTTCACCCAACTGCGCGATTTGATTTTAGCCCTGCCCGATTTTGACGACGACCCCAACCGCTGCGGCGAAAAAATCCTAGAAGCGGTGCAACAGGCTTGGATAAGCGAAGCGGAGTAGAGCGGGATAATCCGCGCATTTACCGTTTTCAGGCTGCCTTTCAAGGTTGAATAGGCAGCCTGAAAATTTGATACAGCCGCAACTGCATCCCATACTTTAATAACCCCCGAGGCAGCCTGAAACGCAGTTCTGCCCAGCTACAAACACCCATGCCCTTATTCTCCACCCGCCTTATCCAATGGCAACGCCAACACGGGCGCAACAACCTACCGTGGCAAACGCGCGATGCTTACCGCGTTTGGCTCTCCGAAATCATGTTGCAGCAAACCCAAGTGGCAACCGTGTTGGATTACTATCCGCGCTTTGTTGCCGCCTTTCCCAGCGTGCAAGCGCTCGCCGCCGCCAGCCAAGACCAAGTGTTAAGCCTGTGGGCAGGGCTAGGCTATTACAGCCGCGCCCGCAATTTGCACGCCGCCGCGCAGCAAATCGTGCAACAACACGGCGGCGCATTCCCGCCCACCCGCGCCGAGCTAGAAACGCTAAAAGGCGTAGGACGCAGCACCGCCGCCGCCATCGCCGCCTTTGCCTACCACCAACGCGAAGCCATATTAGACGGCAACGTAAAGCGCGTACTCTGCCGCGTCTTCGCCCAAGACGGCGACCCCGCCAACCAAGCCTTTGAACGCCAACTGTGGGCACTCGCCGAAAGCCTATTGCCCGAACGCCCCAACGATATGCCTGCCTACACGCAAGGGCTAATGGATTTGGGCGCAACACTTTGCACGCGCAGCAAACCCCGTTGCACCGAATGCCCTATGCAAAGCCTTTGCCAAGCGCACGCGCAAAACCGCACCGCCGAGCTGCCGCGCAAAAAATCCCCCGCCGCCATCCAACAGCAAACGCTTTACTGGCTACTTATTGAGCAAAATCACACCATTTGGCTACACAAACGCCCGCAGCACGGCATTTGGGCAGGGCTATGGTGCGCGCCCACATTCAACAGCCTAGCCGAGTTGCAACACTTCGCCGCGCAACATTGCCTCCCCTTCCAGCACGCCACCGAACTGCCCATCATCCACCACCGCCTCACCCACCGCCAACTAGAAATCATCCCCTATCGCATCGCTGCCGATGTAGGCAGCCTGAAAACCGAAGGCTTCAACGAAGTTAAAACCGCAACAGGCGAATGGGTAAGCCCCCAAGCATTCGCGCAATACGGCATGCCCAAGCCGTTGGCAAAATTATTAGCAAAATTATGAGGATAAGCATTTTCAGGCTGCCTCATCGGATACACCCTTTGAGGTGTTGCAGGCTTATTTTTCTCAACCTGTTGTGTAAACAACGCGGTTGGTTTCTACAACTATTGGGCGATGAGCCGTTGCTGCTCCATATTGTTTTCAGGCTGCCTAAAAAGTAAAATCATTGTTTTTTAATAGGATTGGCTATGGAACACAAAATTGCAGCGGCGCGGGTTAATCGTTTGTTTACGCATTGTTTGGAGCAGTTGGAACAGCATCGTGCGACCACTTCGCCGCGTTTGTCGGACGCGCAAAATGCGTTGTTGGCGTATTTGCGTTTGGATAAGATTGCGGAGGACGAAGGTTTTGCAACGTTAATCGCGCTGGGCTATGGTGAGGAGTTGCTGTGTGGCAAGTTGGCGGAACAGCTTGCGGCATGGGGCGTGCCAATGTTGCCTGATATGGTGTTGCAGGCGCGGGGCTTGTATCGTGAACTGGGGGCGGCGATTGGGCAGCATGGCGATGCAGCGACGGTGCGCGAGGCTTTTCCGCAGTTTGCGGTGGTGGATGAGTGGTATTTTATGGAGTGCGAGGAGATTTTTCCGAAGGTGTATAACTATGTGCGCGGGCATTTTGATGAGTTTGTGGGGCTGTTGGATTTTCAGGCTGCCTGATGGGCTAAATGGGTTGGGCAATAAGCGAGCTTTGTGGCTCGTTTTTTTGCGCTTTGGGGAAATATTATTGCGCGTTTTTTGTAAAGAAAAATATTTTTGCCCACAGCTTGACAGTTAATTTTTTATTTTATCTTTTTGATTATTTTGAATTTTTATTGTTTTGCTTATTTTTTCAGCAATCTTAACAGAAGCCATGATTTCACAAGGTTTTTTGCTTTTCGCCTGCGATGAGCGGGGGATTTATACACAGGTTTTGTGGATAAGATTTGGGGGCGGATTGTCATACGGACGGGGGTAACTAAACTGTGTTCTCGTTCGGGGTCGGATAGGCTGTGCCATTGTCCGAGTAATGTGGCGCGGAACATGGGCAGTAGGGCATAGGCAGGTCTGCCATTGTTGTCTGAGTGGGGGCGATTTTTTTTTGTAACTTGACTTCAATGGCTTGCCAGTCTAGTAGGTGGGTGATTTTGAGTAGAGGGAAGCGGTCGTGATATTGGTATAGGTTGATGAAGCTTTAGGC
>CAJPSG010000165.1 GCA_905373195.1 Kingella oralis | reverse complement strand
CAGTGGAATCAGAGCGGTTGGAGAAATGCACTTCCACTTGGTCACCTTCGCGCACGCGGATAAATGAACCGGGTACGTCGCCATTGAACGTCCAATATTTGTAGTCCACGCCGTCTGTCATTTTCATCACTTTTTCTTGCACTTCAATGTTCACTTTCACGCGAGCCGCGTGGTCGCGGTCAATGGCGGGGGGAACTTCGGGTGCTTTGGTTAAAACAGCGTCAATAACAGGCAACTCGCTGACAGGCACTTCGGCTTCGGCAGCAGCAGAAGCGGCAGGTGCAGAAACATCAGCAGCTGGGGCAGAAGCGGCGGCTGTGGCTGCTGAGCTGGCAACAGGTTTATCCTCGGGCGCAGGTTGTGGGGCGCAAGCAGAAAGAGCAAAAGCAGAAGCGATGAGCATCGCAAGAGTTTGACGTTTCATAGTGTTGTGTCCTTAACACGGGTTAAAATTATTTTCAGGCTGCCTACTTATTTCGGCTGTGCCTTTTTGTTAGAAAGCATTATTGGTTAAGGCGGATTAACGCATCTTGACATAAATCAACAAAATCAAAAAAGTTCATATTTGCTGAATTTTCTATTAGAAAAATTTGAGGTAAGTCAAAAAAATAAAGCGATGAAATGATATTTTGTGGTTTTGGAGTAAACATTTCGCAAAATAAGAAACACTCTCAATTTGGCGTAATTAGGGCAGCCTGAAAAAATTGCTACTTATTTTTGCCGTATTCGTGTTACAATTTTTAACATTCAATAATAATGAATTTTTAACCACGTCCAATTTTTTAAGGAGCACAAAATGGGACAATATAAAAAGTTATGGTACACGCTCATTGGCGTGTTAGCCGTAACATTCACGCTGCTGGGGTATCTTGGCGTTGAAATTTATCGCCAATCGCCTCCGTTTCCTGAAAAATTCGTTTCGGCGGATGGCAAAGTTTTGCTTACCAAAGACGATATTTTCAAAGGTCAATCCGCATGGCAAAGCACAGGCGGCATGGAGCTGGGTTCGGTGTTGGGACACGGCGCATACCAAGCCCCCGACTGGACGGCCGATTGGCTGCACCGCGAATTGGAAGCATGGTTGGATTTAACCGCGCAGGCTGATTTTGGCAAAAAATACGCCGAGCTGGATAAAGTGCAACAAGAAACCGTGCGCGCGAAAATGATTCAAGAATATCGCTTCAACAGCGGTGTGCAAGAAGATGGCAGCGTGAAGCTGTCGGATACGCGCATCAAAGCGATTGAAAGCATTGCGCCGTATTACATCGGCTTGTATGGCGATGAGCCATCGTTGAACAAATCGCGCGTTCATTTTGCGATGAAAACCAACACCTTGTCTGATGCCGAAGCGCGTCAAAAATTGACTAATTTCTTCTTCTGGACGGCGTGGACAGCATCCACCAACCGCCCTGGCACAGAAGCTACCTACACCAACAACTGGCCGCACGAGCCGTTAATCAACAACGTGCCAACGACTGAAAACTATATGTGGTCGTTTGCATCGTTTGTATTCTTGTTGGCAGGGATTGGCTTTTTAGTGTGGGGCTATCATTTCTTGCGTTCGCACGACGATACGCCCAAAGCCCCCGCTTCCGATCCATTAGCCAAAATCACGCTTACACCATCGCAAAAAGCGTTGTGGAAATATGCTGCGCTGACTGTGATTTTGTTCATCGTGCAAATTTTGCTCGGCGGCTTGGTGGCGCACTACACCGTGGAAGGTCAAACATTCTATGGCATTGAAATGTCTAAAATTTTGCCTTATTCGCTGGCGCGTACTTGGCACTTGCAATCCGCGCTGTTTTGGATTGCGACAGGCTTTTTGACTGCGGGCTTGTTTGTTGCGCCGATTATCAACGGCGGCAAAGACCCTAAATTCCAAGCCTTAGGCGTGAACTTGCTCTACGTTGCTTTGTTTATCGTGGTGGCGGGTTCTTATGCGGGCAACTTTGTTTCGCTGGTGTTGAACAAAATGTCTGGCTCAACCAATTTCTGGTTTGGTCATCAAGGCTATGAATATTTGGATTTGGGCCGCTTCTGGCAAGTGTTGCTTACAGTGGGCTTCTTGTTGTGGCTGTTCTTGATGCTGCGCTGCACGGTAACTGCCTTCAAACAAGGCGGCGACAAAAACTTGCTGGCGATTTTCGTGGCTTCTATCGTGGGCGTGGGCGCGTTCTATGCGCCCGGCTTGTTCTACGGTGAACACAGCCCTGTGCCTGTGATGGAATACTGGCGTTGGTGGGTGGTTCACTTGTGGGTAGAAGGCTTCTTTGAAGTGTTCGCCACAGCCGCCTTGGCGTTTGTGTTCTACAACTTGGGCTTGGTGAGCTACAAATCGGCTACCACCGCTTCTTTGGTGGCCGGCAGCTTGTTCTTGGTAGGCGGCGTGCCGGGTACGTTCCACCACTTGTATTTCACGGGTTCAACCACGCCTGTGCTGGCAACGGGTGCTTCGTTCTCTGCTTTGGAAGTGGTGCCTTTGGTGCTGCTGGGGCATGAGGCGTATGAGCATTGGTCTCATCAACACGCTGCGCCTTGGATGCAACGTTTGCGCTGGCCTTTGATGTGCTTCACTGCGGTTGCGTTCTGGAATATGCTGGGCGCGGGCGTGTTTGGCTTCTTGATTAACCCACCGATTACGCTGTTCTACTTGCAAGGCTTGAATACCACAGCGGTGCACGCGCATGGTGCGTTGTTCGGCGTGTATGGCTTCTTGGCTTTGGGCTTTGTGTTGCTAGTGGGCTGCTATATCAAGCCCAACTACACCTACAACGCCAAATACATGACCATCGGCTTTTGGCTGCTTAACGGCGGCTTGGCTTTGATGATTGTGTCTAGCTTGTTGCCGATTGGTGTGATTCAAGGCTATGCGTCAATTAGCCAAGGTTTGTGGTATGCGCGTAGCGAAGCGTTTATGCAACAGGATTACTTGGTGCTGTTCCGCTGGATTCGCACGATTGCGGACTTTACCTTTATCGGTGGCGCGTGCTTGTTTGCATGGCAAGTGATTAAGATGTCCATTAGCCGTGATAAAGCAGCGTAAGCTGGCGTAATCAAAAGGCAGCCTGAAAACGTAGTTGAATGCGTTTTCAGGCTGCTTTTTTGTTTTTTGTGCGGGGATGTAGAGGCAGCCTGAAAATGGGTGGAGGGGTTTCAGGCTGCCTTAGGGGGGGGGAGATTTCAGTTATGGTGTGGATAATGACTTGCTGCCAAGCGGGGCGTTGAATTGAACGGTATTGCGCTAGTGTGCATGATGTCGGCGAGCCGCCGACGTTCCATCAGGTTGCTGATGGGATTGTAGATTGTGTTGCCGCCATGCAGAGGCAGCCTGAAAATGGGTAAACGGGTTTTCAGGCTGCCTCAACCCGCCCCAGCGTTACACGATCCAGCCCTGCCAAATCCTGCTGCGTTTCAATTTGACTGTAACTCCATTGTGCCAAAATATCGCGCACGGCTTGCCCTTGGTCGTAGCCGTGTTCCAGCAGTAGCCAGCCGTTGTCGCGCAGATAGGCGGGCGCGTGCTGGGCGATGTGGCGGATGTGCGCCAAGCCGTCGGCAAAATCGGTGAGCGCGTGGGGCGGCTCGTAGCGCAAATCGCCTTGCCGCAGGTGGGCATCGTTCACGTCAATATAGGGCGGATTGCTAACAACCACATCGGCGAGGCGTTGCGGCAGCCTGAAAAGCCGTTTGCGTGGATGGGTGCGGTCAATCACATCGGCTTCAAACCACGAGCCTTGCGCCAGCGTGATGTCTGCGCCCAGCGTTTTGGCGTTTTGGCGGGCGATTTTGAGCGCGTCGGGGCTGAGATCGCTGGCGTAAACGGTGGCATCGGGGCGTTCCAGTTTTGCGCTGATGGCGATGATGCCGCTGCCTGTACCCAAATCCCATAGCACGCCGTTTTCAGGCAGCCGTTGCAGCGCGGCTTCTAGCAGGTGTTCGGTTTCGGGGCGCGGGATGAGCACGGCGCGGGAAACGGCGAAGCTGCGCCCGTAAAATTCGCGCGTGCCAACCAAGTAGGCGATGGGTACGCCTGCGCTGCGCTGGGCAATCAGTTGTTGCAGGCGGGCGGCTTGGTGTTCGGGCAGCGGCTCGTGGTCGCGCGTGATGAGTTGGCTGGCGGTGTAGCCTGTGATGTGTTGCAACAGCAGGCGGGTTTCGTTGCGGGGGATGGGGGCGGTTTGCAGGATTTGGGCGATGGTGGGCATGGTTTTGGTCTTTATTTTGAATG
>CAJPSG010000164.1 GCA_905373195.1 Kingella oralis | reverse complement strand
GTCTATATCCACGGCATCGTGCGCGACCACGAAGGCAAAAAAATAATCCAAATTCTATCTCACCTAATAAATATGATTTCAAATCAAGTGATTTTTCATTGTAAGAACGAACGCTGTTATACCAATTAATATTCATTTTATAAATCCCATTAATCTTAATATGTTTAATACAGCCTGAAAACTGTCTTAATTCAGTTTTCAGGCTGCCTTATTTTATTTCAACGCATTACGTGCCCAATTTTCCCAACTGCCCCGCAATCTTAGCCAATTTCTCTTGCAGCGTAGCCAACTCGGCACGGTCTTTCTCCACCAAATGTGCGGGCGCTTTGTCCACATAGCCCGCTTTGCTCAATTTGGCATTCAGCTTGTCCAACGCCTTTTGCAGCTTCTCGGCTTCTTTGGTAAGCCGTGCGGTTTCGGCGGCTTTGTCCACTTCCACCTTCAGCATCATGCGCGCGCCGTTGCAGATGGCGATGGGGGCATCTTCGCTTTCAGGCAGCGTGGCAACTTGTTGCACTTCGCTTAATTTTGCCAGCGCGGGCAGATAGGCAGCCAGTTCGCTCAGGTCGTCTGCGCTTTCTATAAACAGCGGGGCTTTCACGCTCGGTTGCACGCCCATTTCGCCGCGCAGGTTGCGTACCGCGCCAATCAAATCTTGCAACGCCGCCATTTTGTTGAACGCGCTTTGCTCCACTAGGCTTAAATCGGCTTCGGGGAAGCGGGCGAGCATAATGCTGTCGGCGGTTTTGGCATCAATCATCGGGGCGATGGTTTGCCACAGCTCTTCGGTGATAAACGGGATAATGGGGTGCAGCAGGCGCAGGCTGGCTTCTAGCACGCTCAGCAGCGTGTGGCGTGTGGCGCGTTGGCGGCTGGCGCAGCCTGTTTGCAGTTGCACTTTGGCAAGCTCCACATACCAATCGCAAAAGTCGTTCCATACAAAGCTGTATAACAATTCGGCTGCTAAATCAAAGCGGTAGGTTTCATAAGCGGTGGAGGCTTCGGCTTCCACTTGTTGCAATCGCCCGATTATCCATTGGTCGGGGAAGGAGTAGGCGCGGGGTTCGTGTTCGGTTGCGCCTACGCCGCAATCTTGGTTTTCGGTGTTCATCAACACGAAATTGGTGGCGTTCCAAATTTTGTTGCAGAAATTGCGGTAGCCTTCGGCACGCTTAAAATCAAAATTCACGCTGCGCCCGAGGCTGGCGTAGCTGGCCATGGTAAAACGAAGCGCGTCTGCGCCCATGGCGGGGATGCCTTCGGGGAACAGTTTTTCGGTGGCTTTTTTTACGGCGGGGGCGGTTTCGGGTTTGCGCAGCCCTGTGGTGCGCTTGATGAGCAGGTTGGCTAAATCGATGCCGTCAATCAAATCCACGGGGTCAATCACGTTGCCTTCGGATTTGGACATTTTTTTGCCTTCGTGGTCGCGCACGATGCCGTGGATATAGACATCGCGGAACGGCACTTTGCCGACAATATGCGTGGTCATCATAATCATGCGCGCCACCCAGAAGAAGATGATTTCGTAGCCTGTTACCAGCACGCTGGACGGGATAAACGCTTGCATGGCGGCGGTGTCGGGCTCGCCGTTTTTCCAGCCGAGGGTGGAGAAGGGGACGAGCGCGGAAGAGAACCATGTGTCTAGCACGTCGTTGTCGCGGGTGATTTTCAGGCTGCCTGCTTGCGCTTGGGCTTCGGCTTCGCTGCGGGCAACGTAAATCTTGCCGTTTTCGTCATACCACGCGGGGATTTGATGCCCCCACCATAGCTGGCGCGAGATGCACCAGTCTTGGATATTGTTCATCCATTGGTTATAGGTGTTGACCCAGTTTTCAGGGATAAAGCGCACCTGCCCGCTGTCCACGGCGTGTTTGGCTTTTTGCGCCAAGCTCATGCCTTTGAATTCGGATTCGGGTTCGCCGCCGTTGGGGGTTGC
Organism: Kingella oralis; assembly: GCA_905373195.1. Taxonomy (GTDB): domain Bacteria; phylum Pseudomonadota; class Gammaproteobacteria; order Burkholderiales; family Neisseriaceae; genus Kingella_B; species Kingella_B oralis_A. The sequence continues at coordinate 2,315 of CAJPSG010000164.1, read as the reverse complement.
GCTCATGGCGACAAACCATTGGTCGGTCAAATACGGTTCAATTACTGTACCTGTGCGGTCACCACGTGGGCGCATTAGGGTGTGGGGTTCAATTTTTTCCAACAAACCTGCTGATTTTAAGTCTTCAATGATTTTGTCGCGGGCAACAAAACGGTCTAAACCGCGATAGGCAGGCGGTGCGTTGTCGTTCATCACGGCTTGCGGCGTAAACAGGTTGATAACTTCCATTTCATGCCGCTGCCCGACTTGATAGTCGTTGAAATCGTGTGCGGGTGTAATTTTGACGCAGCCTGAACCAAATGCTTTGTCCACATATTCGTCTTCAATAATCGGAATAACGCGGTCGGTCATGGGAACGTGTACCATTTTTCCAACTAAATGCGCATAACGCTCATCTTGGGGGGCAACGGCTAATGCGCCGTCCGCCAAAATAGTTTCAGGGCGCGTGGTGGCGATGTACATAAATTCGCCGTCTAAGCCTTGACCTGCCACGAACGGATAGCGGACGTAATACATAAAACCTTGTTCTTCCACATTTTCCACTTCCAAATCCGACACCGCCGTGCCGAGAACAGGGTCCCAGTTCACCAGCCGTTTGCCGCGATAAATCAGCCCCTGCTCGTAGAGTTTCACAAACACTTCGGTTACGGCTTGGGCGCGGGTGTCGTCCATGGTGAAATATTCGCGCGACCAATCGGCGGAGCAGCCCACGCGGCGCATTTGCTGCGTAATCGTGCCGCCCGATTGCTCTTTCCATTGCCACACTTTTTCTAAGAATTTTTCGCGCCCTAAATCGTGGCGGCTGATGCCTTGCGCGGCAAGCTGGCGTTCCACCACGATTTGCGTGGCGATGCCTGCGTGGTCGGTGCCGGGAATCCAGCAGGTGTTGTAGCCTTTCATGCGGTAATAGCGGGTCAGGCCGTCCATAATGGTCTGATTGAACGCGTGCCCCATGTGCAGCGTGCCCGTTACATTGGGCGGGGGGAGTTGAATGGAAAAAGGCTCGGCGCGGGAAAAATCGGCGGCAAAATAGCCTTGTTGTTCCCAATGTTGATAGTGTTTGGCTTCAATTTCGGAGGGGGTGTATTTGTTGAGCATGATGTTTGATATTGCTGTGTTGAAAAGGGCGAGATTATAACAAAAGCAGCCTAAAAACCGTGGATTGGTTTTCAGGCTGCGTGCGGCGTTTGCGTGAAGCGATTATTGTGCCGCAGGAGTTTCTGCTGCGGGAGCGGTTACCTCGGGGGCGTTGCTTTCAGCGGCTTTGTCTTTGCCAAAAGAGGAACAAGCAGAAAGCGCGATGGCGGCCAACACGGCAAGCAAGGCAGATTTTTTCATAATATAAACTCCTGTATGTATTAAAAAAAACAGCACAACCGAAGTTGCGCTGCGAGGCATTATGACGGCGTAATTTAATTTCGTGGCGCGGTTTTACGTTTTTTTACGGGCAAAAAAGCGGAGATTTGTAATGTGAAATCAAAGGGAAAATGGTATGGTTCGGGGCATAGGCAGCTTGAAAACGCTTAATCGGTTTGACATTTGGCTAACACAGCTTAACAATAAGGCAGCCTGAAAACCGATAAAACAACAGAAACGACACATCAACATAAGGAGCAATCATGCAAAATCCTTTTCGCCCAAGCGAGCCAACCGCCCTCAACCCAGCGCCGCTGGAAACGCTTACGTTTATGCAAAAATTCCTCGCCCCCGTTACGCTATCCGCCAACCAAGTCCGCCTAGAACCGCTTGCGCTGCAACACGAAGCGGGCTTGCGCCAAGCGGTGCAGGATGGCGAGCTTTGGAAAATGTTGGTCACTACTGCGCCCGCGCCCGAGAATGTGGCGCACTATATTCAGGCTGCCTTAAACACGCGCATGGCGTTTGCGGTGGTGGACGAAACCACAGGCGAAATCGTGGGCACAACCGCGTTTTACCAGCCCGATGCCGACATCCGCCGCGTGTATATCGGCTACACTTGGTATCGCCAATCGGCATGGCGCACACGCATCAACACCACCTGCAAATATCTGCTGTTGTCGCACGCCTTTGACACGCTGGATTGCCGCGTGGTGTGCTGGGAAACCGACAGCCTGAACACGCGCTCGCAGGCGGCGATTGAACGCTTGGGCGCAAAAAAAGACGGCGTGTTGCGCTGCCACAAAATCCGCAAAGATGGCACGCTGCGCGATACGGTGGCGTACAGCATGCTGCGCGAGGAATGGGCGGGGGTGAAGGTGGCGTTGGCGGGGAGGTTGGGCATAGAGGCAGCCTGAAAATAATCAGGCAGACTGAAACCTTTGCAAAATCAGTAGGTC
>CAJPSG010000163.1 GCA_905373195.1 Kingella oralis | reverse complement strand
ATCGCGGTTTACCAATTAGTGCGCGTGTTTGCCTTCGCCTTCGCCTGCGCCGTGGTCATGCATGGGCGCGCCTGCTTGCATGGGTTTCACGGTTACGGTGATTTTTTGTGGTTTGGCGTGTTTAAATTTGAGGTTCAAGTCAAATTTGTCGCCTTCTTGCAGCGGTTTTTTCAAGCCAAAGAACATGATGTGGTAGCTGCCGCGTTTGAGTTCTTGGGTTTGACCTGCGGGCAAGGGGATGCCGCCTTTTACTTCGCGCATACGCATCACGCCGTTGTCGTTCACATGGGTGTGCAATTCAATTTTGTCGGCAAATTGTTTGCTGGCGGTTGCGCCGATAAGTTTGTCGTCTTTTTTCTCGGTGTTGGTAAGGCTTACGAATGCGCCGCCTTGGGTCATGCCTTGCACGGTGGGATAGGCGTAGGCTTCGCCTGCTTCAATGCCGTGGGCGAATGCGGTAGAACACACTAATGCTGTGGCAAGGGTCAATACGGTTTTTTTCATGGTTTTGAATCCTTTAAAAACGATTTTCAGACTGCCGATTATGCAAAAGGGGCAGGCATTTGGCGGAGTTGCCAAAGCGAGGGCGATTATAGCGTTATTGCCCTATAACGGCAATTTCAATTTTAAAATTCAGATACTTACTTTGGATTACACCTTTTGCTTACTTTGGCTAATGGTTTTTCAGGCTGCCCTACTCTGCGCGTTGATAGGCGCGTTGCACGGGGCGCACGGCATCGGCGCGGGCTTCGTCAATTTTGATGGGAATTTGCTGGGGCTGGTGGGCGTATTGCTGGGCGATTGCGCCTGTGTTCACGCTTTGGGCGGCGGCAAGCAGGGCAAGGCAATGGGCGCGTTGCGGGTAGGCGGCTTCGGTTTTGCCCAGCCTGCCTTGTTGGTCGCATTGGCACACGTTTAAGGCAGCCTGAAAACGCTCGCTGCGGCGAAAGGCATCCATTTTTTTCAGCAGCTTGATGATTTTGCCCGCGCTTTTGATGTTGCCGATGTTGTGGATTTGGATGTGATATTCGCACACCAATTCCGCCAGCTCGGCGCATTGCTTGGGCACGCGCCAGCGTTGGTTGATTTGGCGGATGGGGGCTATGCCGCGCCTATCGTGCCCGATGTGTTTGGGCAGAATGTCGGGCGGGGTTAGGGCTTTGCCGACATCGTGCAACAGGGCGGCGTAGCGTTCGGTCAGGGTAAGCCCCAGCGCGGCGGCGCGTTGCAACACCAGCAGCGTGTGTTCGCCCGTGTCAATTTCGGGGTGGTAATCGGCGCGTTGTGGCACGCCAAACAGCGCGTTCACTTCGGGCAACAAGATGGCGAGCGCACCGCATTCGCGCAGGATTTCAATCATGCGGCGCGGGTTGGCTTCCATTAAGCCTTTGGCTAATTCTTGCCACACGCGCTCGGCAACCAGCGCGTCCACTTCGCCCGCCGCCACCATATCGCGCATAAGCTGCATGGTTTCGGGCGCAACGGCAAAACCGTAACGCGCGGCAAAACGGGCGGTGCGCAAGATGCGAACAGGGTCTTCGGCAAAGGCGGGGGAAACGTGGCGCAGGATTTTGTGCTGCAAATCGCGTTGCCCGCCAAATGGGTCTATCAGGCAGCCTGAAACGTCTTGCGCCATCGCGTTGATGGTTAAATCGCGGCGCAGCAGGTCTTGTTCCAGCGTGATGGTTTTGTCGGCATAAAAGGCGAAGCCTGCGTAGCCCTTGGCGGTTTTGCGCTCGGTGCGGGCAAGGGCGTATTCTTCGCGCGTGTTGGGGTGCAAAAACACGGGGAAATCCTTGCCCACGGGCTGATAGCCTTGCCGCAGCAATTCATCGGCATCCGCGCCCACCACCACCCAATCGCGGTCTTTCACGGGCAAGCCGAGCAGTTGGTCGCGGACTGCGCCGCCAACAAGATAGATTTGCATGATTGCCTTTCAAAAGGGTTTTCAGGCTGCTTATGATGAGGCAGCCTGAAAAGGGGTTACGCAGCGTTTGCGAACACGCGCGCTGTTTTCAGGCTGCCTTTTATCGTGCTATTAAAGGCAGCCTGAAACGATTAAAACAATTTTCAGGCTGCCTAAACCTGTCGCGCGTAGAGTGTGTGAACTTTGTTCACGCATCGTTGAACAATGCTTAATGGTACGCGGCAAAGCCACACACTCTACATCGCATTGTTATTCTGACTGGCTATAATTTTCAGGCTGCCTTCTGTGCATCCAAAGGCAGCCTGAAAACCTTATTTCACCGTCTTGCGATATTTCACCAAATAAATCACCGACAAGAAACCAAACCAAAGCGGCGTAAACAGCATCCCTTGCAGCGTATCGGCATCGCGGGTAAACAAATACATGGAAAACAGCAAGAAAGCCAAACACGTCCAAGCCATCGGCACACCCCCTGGCATTTTATACACCGATTGCGCGTGCAAATCAGGGCGCGTTTTGCGGTATTTCACATACGCCAGCAAAATCATGCTCCACACAAAAATAAAGCCAATGTTGGAAACGGTGCTCACGATGGTAAACACTTTCATAATATCGTCGCTGTCTTTAAAATAAGTCAAAATCAATCCGACAAACAAAAACATACACGAAAACAGCAAAGCAGGCACAGGCACGCCGCTGATGTTCAGCTTGCCAAAAACAGTCGGCGCAGAATCGTTGCGCGCCAAGCCAAACAGCATCCGCCCAGTGGAAAACATCCCGCTGTTGGCAGAAGAAAGCGCGGACGACAGCACCACCAAGTTAATCAAACTCGCGGCAATGGGAATGCCAATCAGCGTAAACATATTCACAAATGGGCTCACTTTCGGGTTCACTTCATCCCAAGGCGTAACCGTCATAATCACCATCAACGCCAGCAAATAGAACACGATAATCCGCACGGGAATGCGGTTAATGGCAATGGGCAAATTGCGATACGGGTCTTCCGCTTCTGCCGCCGCCGTGCCCACCAATTCAATCCCCAAAAACGCGAAAAACGCAATTTGAAACGCGGCAAAAAAGCCATTGATGCCATTGGGGAAAAAGCCGCCTTCGCGCGCCCATAAGTGGGTTATCGAAGCCTCGATGCCCGTGTTCGGGTTCACAAACCCTGTGCTGACCAAATAAATCCCCACCAACACCAGCGATAAAATCGCCACGATTTTAATCAGCGCGAACCAAAACTCCATTTCGCCAAACAGCTTCACCGTGAGCATATTCAGGCTGGTAATCAACACGATACAGCCCAAGCCAGGCAGCCACAGCGGCACATCGGGCCACCAAAATTGAATGTAGCCCGTGATGGCGATGATGTCTGCCATGCCAATCACCACCCAGCTAAACCAATACGTCCAGCCCACAAAAAAACCCGCGCCTGAGCCTAAAATATCGTGGGTGAAATCGGTGAACGATTTGTAATGCAGGTTAGACAGCAACAATTCGCCCATCGCCCGCATCACAAAAAACAGAAAAAAACCAATCAGAATATAAGTGAGCAGCACCGATGGCCCTGCCAAGTGAATGGTTTTGCCCGAGCCCATAAACAAGCCCGTGCCAATTGCGCCGCCAATGGCAATCAGCTGCAAATGGCGGTTTTTCAAATTGCGCTGTAAATTATCGTTTTGCGTCTTGTTGTGCTGTGGTTGCATGATGGGGTGTTCCCTTTGTTATGTGTTGTAAACTTTTGTTGGTTGCCTTTTCAGGCTGCCTTAACGTAGGTTTACAACGTGTTGAACAAAAACACGGCTATTGCGCCCTGTTATAAACGATACAACTGGCTGAAATATAACCGATGCCCAAACAAATACGCAAGCATTTGTATGTAAAAAATTAACACAGCTTAACAAAAGGCAGCCTGAAAACCGATTGACACGATTTTCAGGCTGCCTATTTTCTCTTTTCCGTTATTTGCTAGCCATTCAAAATCCCCTGCTGCAACGCCTGCATATTCGCCGCAATCACGCGCCGAGATTTGCCAATCAAATCAAATCGTTCAGGCTCGTCAATCCAAATTTTAATCAAGCCCACCAAGCCGCTTTCCAAATAAATCGCCGCCAGCTCAATATCGGTGTTTTCAGGCAGCCTCCCCTGCTCGCGGCTCAAATGCAGCGCGTAAGCAATTTGTTTTTGAAACAAGCGGTAATAACGATGCGCCAGCTCGGTAATCGTTTCGTTGCTGGCGGTTTGCTCGCATTTGGCAAACATCACATTGCAAAATTTATGGGTGATGTCCTAAAAAGTATGCTGCCTATTTTTTAATCATCACACGCAACCATT
>CAJPSG010000162.1 GCA_905373195.1 Kingella oralis | reverse complement strand
AGCTTGATTGTTGCCGATTTTGCCGATTTGGATGCCGCCGAAGCATGGGCGGGCGACGACCCTTATGTTCACGCAGGCGTGTATGCCGAAATGCTGATTCGCCCCTTTAAACAAGTGTTCCCCAAATAATGCGCGACCAAATAGCCAGCCGACTCGCCCCGCTTGCCCCCGATGTGTACGAGTTTGCCGACGAAAGCCATTTGCACATCGGACACGCCGGCAACAAAGGCGGCGGGCATTACGCCATCTTGGTGGTTAGCAACGCATTCAACGGCATGAACCGTGTGGCGCGGCAACGCCAAGTGCAAACCCTGCTGCAAGACCTATTTACCAGCAAGCAAATCCACGCGCTCAGCATCCTCGCGCAAACGCCCGATGAGTATTTTCAGGCTGCCTAATGCGCAGAACAGCGTCTTCTGCCGCGCAAACGCAAGCGCAAAGGCAGCCTGAAACAAAGTCTAGCGCAGCGAAAACCGTTCACTTCACAACCGAGCACATCCCATCCCCTAACCGAAAGGAAACCCCATGAAACCCACTTATATCGCCGTCGCCCTATCCGCCGCCCTGATTTCAGGCAGCCTATTTGCCCAAACCGTGGTAACCGTAAACGGCACAAAAATTGACAGCAGCGAGCTAGACCGCCGTGTGCAAGCCGTGGTTGCCAGCAGCCAAGGGCAAGTGCAAGACAGCTCCGAGCTGCGCCAATTTATCGCGCAACAAACCGTGGTGGAAACCGTGGTAACCCAAGCGGCTAAAAAACAAGGCTTGGACAAAAGCAAAGAATACAAAGATGCCGAAAGCGAAAGCATGAAACAAGCCAAAGCCGAAGGCGCAGACAAACAAGCCGACTTCAAGCAACAATGGGCGGATTACCAAAACCAGCTGCTGATGCAGGTTTACGCGCGAAACGTTATCAACAAAAACCCCGTAACCGATGCCCAAGTGCAACAGCGTTACAACGAAATCAAACAACGCTACGACAACACCGATGAAGTGCAAATTGGCGAAATCATCACCGACAACGCCGAGCAAATCAAAGCCGCCGAGCGCGATTTGAAAGCGAAAAAAAGTTTTGCCGAAGTAGCGCGCAAATACAGCATAGACCCCAACATCAAAGCAGGCGGCGCGGTGTTTAGCGACTATATTTCCCTGCGCGATTTGCAAGAAGCCCGCCCGCAAATCTACCAAGCCATCAGCAGCCTGAAAAAAGGGCAATACAGCAAACCGATTGCGGGCGACAAACTGCACGCGGTTTACTACATCAACGACAAGCGCAAAATCAGCGTTGAGCCGCTAGACAAAATCAAAGAAGGCTTGCGCGCCGGTCTAGCCAACGAGCGTGTGCAAGAAGCGGTGGGCAATTTGATGCAAAACGCCAGCATTGTGCCCGCGCAGTAACCAAGGCAAAAAAGCCGCTCTCGTGGGCGGCTGTTTTTTTGGATGCAGGCAGTATTGCGGTTACGCTTATTTTGATTGATGGATTGGGTTTTCAGGCTGCCTCATCACCCGCCAAAGGCAGCCTGAAAACAACCTATCGGGCTTGCGCGAAACCAAACCCCGACCCCGTTCAAAAAAACGTTTATGATTTCCCTGAAACTATCCTTTGCTTACAGTGCGTTTGAACTGTTTTGCGACCCGTCTTTCTTGGCGCAAATCCCATCCACCGCCGAACACGGCGCATCCTATCCCGTTGAATTTTCGTTTAGAAACGCAGAAACGCCCGCCGTTTTGCCTATTGCAAGAAATTTTGACGATGACGACGATACGCTGGAAATCGCCCCAAACCATGTTTGCCTGAACATATCCGACAACAGCATCAACCTTATCCGCCATTACCACGCGCTGATTGCGGAACACGGGCTGCCTTTTTCCAAAGAAATGCCCGACATAACGGTTTTGCCGCATAACCGAAGCGTATCGTTTATTATTATGCGGACTAGCCTTTGCAAAATCCCGACCGACCGCCTTTCAGGCTGCCGCCACCGCCGTTTGAAAGCCCAAAGGCAGTCTGAAACGTCCTCCCAACCCCAAACAGGAGACTCCAGCCATGAAAAGCAAAGCAAAGAATTTATCCGCGGGCTGATGGCGTACATCAAAGCGCATTACCGGCACCCCGATGCCGTGTTTTTGAAATAAGCCCTCAAATTTAAGCGTGGAAAGTTTGTGTATGGCGAAATGACATTTGACTATTCAAGCGTATTTGAAGGCGTAACCCTCAACCTTTCCGTTTACAACCAAGAGCTGGGGCGTTTTTTGAACGAAAATCCCTCTCCCCGCGACCAACACCGCAGCTATCCCGATTTGGTTTTTGTCCAAGCCTCTTTCCAATCCAGTTCGGGCTACAAAGTCCCGCCGATTACCCGCTATCCGCACGGCGATGCCATTAAATTACCCACATCGGAAGCAGAAGCCGAGCCAATATATGCCGATGTCTTGCAGCATATCGAACAAAACTATATTCGGACGATTATGGAATTTGCGGAATTTAATCCCAAAATATTGGAATACCAGAAAACAAACCAGCTATGGTTTCGCGTAGGAACGCTAACCGCCCTGTTTATCCAGCAGAAAAACAATCTTCCGCCCAATGCGCCCGAAATACAGGCTTTGTTTGAGCATGACAAAAAAATGTTGGCAAAGGGCGACATGGTCGGCTTGGTTTTCAGCGAAAACGACTTTGACCAAGCCATCAAACAAAAAATACTGGCAGGCGGCTAAGGCAGCCTGAAACGCTTATTCCCCATTTTCAGGCTGCCGCACCATCCGCCCAAAGGCAGCCTGAAACCCCATCTATCACACTCCACATCCATGCCCCAATCCTGTTTCCACTGCGGACTCCCCGTCCCCGAACACACCCATCTGCCCATTGTTTACGAAAACCAAGAGCAGCCCACCTGCTGCGTGGGTTGCCAAGCCGTTGCCCAAGGCATCATCGATGCCGGGCTGGGCAGCTACTACAAAAACCGCACCGCCCAAGCCGAAAAGGCGGAGCTGCCGCCTGATGAAATCATGGCGCAGCTGAAACTCTACGACCTGCCCGAAGTGCAAGCCGAGTTTGTGGAAACGCTGCCTGAAAACCAGCGCGAAGCCACGCTGATGCTGGGCGGCATCACTTGCGCCGCCTGCGTTTGGCTGATTGAACAGCGGCTGATGCGCCAAGCGGGCGTGAGCCAAGTGGAGCTGAATTACAGCACGCAACGCGCGCGCGTGCGCTGGGATGAAACGCGCGTGCAGCTTTCCAATATTTTGTCGCTCATCCAAAAAACGGGCTACACCGCCGCGCCGTATGACGCGCAAAAAATGGAAGCGCAAACCCAGCGCGAGCGCAAATCCATGCTGATTCGCCTTGCCATTGCTGCGTTTGCCAGTATGCAAACCATGATGTTTGCGCTGCCCACTTATCTTTTTGGCGATATTGAGCCGCAATACCTTGCCATGTTGCATTGGGGCGCGTTTTTTATGGTGCTGCCTGCCATGTTTTACGCGGCGTTGCCGTTTTACCAAGGCGCGTGGCGTGATTTAAAAAACGGACGCACGGGCATGGACACGCCTGTTGCGCTGGCGATTTCGCTCACGTTTATCGCGGGCGTGGGCGCGTTGGCGGTGCAATCGCAGCAAGGCTTGTATTTTGAAAGCATCGCCATGTTTGTGTTCTTTTTGCTGCTGGGGCGATTTATGGAACACAGCGCGCGGCGCAAGGCGGGCGACGCGGCGGAGCGTTTGGTGAAACTGGTGCCCGCGTTTTGCCACCGCTTGCCGCGTTATCCCGATGAACACAGTGAAGAAGCCGCCGTGGTGTCGCTGGCGGTGGGCGATGTGCTGCTGGTGCGCGCAGGCGAAGTCGTGCCTGTGGACGGCGTGGTGTTAAGCGGCGAGAGCGAAATCAACGAAGCGATGCTCACGGGCGAACATCTGCCCGTTGCCAAGTTTTCAGGCTGCCTTGTAACCGCGGGCACGCTCAACGTTGCTAGCCCCATCATCATCCGCGCCAGCGAAGTGGGCAACCAAACGCGTTTGGCGCACATCGTTAAGCTGTTGGATAAAGCGCTGGCGCAAAAGCCACGCCTTGCCGAACTCGCCGAACGCTATGCTTCGGGCTTCACGCTGTCGCTGATTATCATGGCGGTGCCCACCTTTTTGGCTTGGTGGTGGTATGCCGATGCCGCCCGCGCCTTGTGGGTAACCGTGTCGCTGCTGGTGATTACCTGCCCGTGCGCCCTATCGCTTGCCACGCCCGCCGCGCTGGCGGCTTCCACAGGCA
>CAJPSG010000161.1 GCA_905373195.1 Kingella oralis | reverse complement strand
ATTAATAAACCACACTTATTTGGACTTAATAATTCAAACCGTGATTTCTCTCTGAAAGATACTTGGGGTAAAAACCAATTTAATTCATCATTTCCAGTTGCTCTATGCTGTTACATGGCAAGCAAGAATATTGAGGCTAATTATCTAGTTACAGAGAACAGCAAAATTCAATGCAATACTATTAAAATAAATGAATTATTTGGAATTGAAGCTAATAGTAAAGATATATTTTTCGCGTTTGAAACTGCTCATACACCATTTTCTCGATACGTCGTGGGTACACTCCCAAGAACGGACGTAGTTGTTCAAAATAGCCGTACTGGTCAATGCTTGACTGGTTTGGAAATCAAATTAACCGCCTTGCCAGACCATACAACGTGCCATTTGACTGACCAATTTTTTGGTAGTGAAATTGTTATTCGCCCTGATAGTATTGTTTATCTTGCGTGCAGTATTGCTGAAATTTTTGGTCAAGATTTAAGTAAACAGCTTGTTATTTCTAAAAATCTAACCAATATAGATTGGTCTGATCCCAAACAGATTATTCCCTTTTTTAGTGATATTTCAAAAACACTAAACAATCTATATCAAAATGCAGACAACATTCAGAAGCCATTTTTAATGCAACCTATTTGGAAGACGTTGGGCAAATCCCCACGATTAGCTGATAATTGTTTAGATGTTTTCATATGGAGTGATATAGCATTTGTGAAGTTTATACTGTCCATTGCTACTCTAACAGAAAATTGTTTGCGTATTAATCGCCCAACTAGAACTGCAATTTGGTTATATAAAATGTTATTAGATATTTTTCAGCAAGGGAAGTTTAATCATCATCAAATTATTGATACTTGTTCCTATAATACAAAAAATGATAAAGCATTTGCTTCATCAGGACAGGTAACAAACCCTTTTATGAGAAGTAAGCGATTGGAAAAACCAATTATTCTAAAATCAGCAATCAAAGAAATTATTTTGGGCGGTGGGCAAGAGCTACTTAGCCCTGAAAGACGCTTTGATGCCATTATCTACAATTCTCCCGAGTTATTTTTATGATGAAGTGTATTGATTTATTTGCAGGCTGTGGCGGTTTGTCGTTAGGTTTTGAACAAGCAGGTTTTGAAATTTGTTCAGCTTTTGAAAAGTGGGAAAAAGCGATTGATGTTTACCGTAAAAATTTTAAACACCCTGTTTATAATACAGATTTGACTGATGAGAAAAAAGCCATCTTACAAATCCAAGAATATCAACCCGATTTAATTATGGGTGGTCCACCCTGTCAGGATTTTTCTAGTGCAGGAAAGAGAGACACCAGTTTGGGGAGGGCAGATTTAACATACCATTTTGCAAATATTGTTTGTGCTGTTCGTCCGTCTTGGTTTGTTATGGAAAATGTAGAACAAATCAAAAAAAGTCATATATTACATGACATAATTACACAGTTCATACAAGCAGGCTATGGACTAACATCTACTATTTTAGATGCTTCTTATTGTGGCGTTCCGCAGGCAAGAACTAGATTTTTTTTAATTGGAAAATTGGGAGAAAGGCATAATTTTTTAACTCCTATTTTAGCAACTCAATTAGCAACCAAACCAATGACTATTCGAGATTATTTGGGCAATTCATTGAATTTAAAATATTATTATCGACACCCAAGAAATTATAATCGCCGCGGTATCTTTTCAATTGATGAGCCTAGCCCAACTATTCGAGGGGTAAATCGCCCCATTCCCAAAGGGTATCAATTGAACAGTTGCGACCCTCAGGGAGTAGATTTGTCTAAAATTCGTCCATTAACCACAATTGAGCGTAGTTATATACAAACTTTTCCAGAAGATTTTATTTTTACGGGAACAAAAACCGATTTGGAGCAAATGATAGGCAATGCTGTTCCTGTAAACCTAGCAAAATTTGTTGCACAGTCCATTAAAAGATTTGCAAATTCTCCGTTTGCAAATACGCAACAAAATATGGATCTATTCGGGCTAGAAAATAATTCTTTCACATTGTCAGAAAAAGCATTGCATAGAAATAAACATATTTATCAGATGTAACTAATTAGCCGTATCCTAAATTTATGCAAAACACCCAACCCCCCAACACGCCGTCTGAAAACCTTTCAGGCAGCCCCAAACCCCGCTACCGCCTCACTCCCCTCGGCGAACAAATGGCGCGCCTGCCCATCGACCCCAAAGTCGCCCGCATACTGATTGCCGCGCAAAAGCACGACTGCATGGCGGAAATTCTCGTGATTGTGTCCGCGCTGTCGATTCAAGACCCGCGCGAGCGGCCGTTGGAGGCGCGCGATGCCGCCGCCAAGGCGCACGAGCGTTTTACCGACAAGCAGTCGGATTTTCTTGCTTATCTGAACATTTGGGACAGCTTCCAGCGCGAGCGCGACAAAGGTTTGTCCAACCGCCAGATGGTGGCGTGGTGTCATCAGCATTTCCTTTCGCACCTGCGGATGCGCGAATGGCGTGAGTTGCACGCGCAACTGGCGCAAATTGCTATTGAAATGGGTTTGACCGACAAGGAAAGCGCGTTCAGACGACCCGAACCGCCCGCGCTACAAGTTTCAGGCAGCCTGAAAGCGCAAACGCCGTCTGAAAAACAATCCGCCGACCTTGCTGCCCGTCTCAAACAAAAAGAGTTGGACAAAAAACACGCCCGCGCCGAACGTCGTGCCGCCAAAGAAGCGGGCTATGAGCAAATCCACCGCGCCCTGCTCACGGGGCTGATTGCCAACGTCGGCATGAAATCGCCCGACGGCCACGACTACACGGGCGCGCGCGGCAGCCGTTTTCATCTGTTCCCCGCGTCCGCGCTGTTCAAAAGCAAGCCCAAATGGGTGATGGCGGCGGAACTTACCGAAACCACGCGCCTGTACGCCCGCGATGTGGCGGCGATCCAGCCCGAATGGATTGAGCAGGAAGCGCCGCATTTGGTGAAATACCATTATTTTGAGCCGCATTGGGAGCAAAAACGTGGCGAAGTGGTCGCCAGCGAACGCGTTACCCTGTATGGGTTGACCGTGCTGCCGCGCCGCCCCGTCGCCTACGGCAGAATCGCGCCCGAAGAAGCGCGCGAAATCTTTATCCGCAGCGCGCTGGTTGCCCAAGAAGTGGGCAGTTTCAACGCGCCGTTTTTCGTGCACAACCAAAAACTGATCCGCGAAGTCGCCGAGCTGGAACACAAATCGCGCCGCCAAGATGTGTTGGTGGACGAAGAAGCCCTGTTCGCTTTTTACGATGCGCGGCTGCCGAAAGCGGTGTTTAAAGAGCGCGGGGAGATTGTGGGGCAGGCTGAAAACGGGCAAAGGTCGTCCGAAACCCCGTTCCGCGCCGAACGCCTTGCGCCCAAAGGTTTCGCTGCACGCCAAATGACCGCCGCCGATTTAGATGCGCTTTACGGCTTGTGCCAAAGCCAGCCAGATTATTACCGCCATTTGGGCGAACCGCTCACGCGCGAAAAACTTGCCCGCAGCCTTACCGCACTGCCACCGCAAGCCTGCCGTGAAAACAAACATTTCATCGGCTTTTGGCAGCAAGGCAGCCTGAAAGCCGCGCTGGAAATTATCTTTGCCTATCCCGATGCACAAACCGTGTTACTCGGCTTGCTGATGGTGGACAAATCCGCCCAAGGCGCAGGCATCGGTTCAAACATTGTGCAAAACTTGGCGGCGTTTTCGGCTAAAACAGGCTGCCGCGAAATCATTTTGAGCTACGCCGAAGGCAACGCCCAAAGCCGCGCCTTTTGGTTAAAAAACGGCTTTGCCGAAACAGGCGAAATCGATGAAGCAGAAGAACAGGGCGGCGCAAATTTAATAACCATGTCGCGATGTTTGCCGTCTGAAAGGCAGCCTGAAAACCGTAAAACCCCGCCTGAAACTGCCAATCCCACCAACCGCGCCGTCCCCTCTCCCGCTTGCGGGGAAGGGCTAGGGTGGGGGCAAACATCCGATGCACCCGCAAATTCTGTTTCTGCCGAAACAGCACCCCCACCCCAACCCTTCCCCGCGCAAGCGCAGGAGAGGGAGCAGATTTCAGGTAGCCCCAGAGGCAGCCTGAAAGCCCAAACGTCGTCTGAAAACGTAGGTCGGATTCTTGAATCCGACAACAGCCAAAAGCAGCCTGAAAATAAGGTAGCTTGGGTCGCAACCCAACAAAACACCCAAACGTCGTCCGAAACATTTTCAGGTAGCCTACTAAAAGACAACAAACAGCCTGAAAACAGCAAAACGCCGTCTGAAAACCTTTCAGACGACCTTTGCCCGTTTTC
>CAJPSG010000160.1 GCA_905373195.1 Kingella oralis | reverse complement strand
TAATAGGCGCGTTGTTGCCATTTAATTTAACACCGGGTGCCTCCTCTTGCTTATTGCACGCGGTTAAAACAAAACATAAAGCCAATAAACTGCATAACGATTTCATATTTACCCTTAATTACATGATTTGTCGGTTTTGTTAATCAAATTCTGGGCAACACATTCTTGGCGCGCGCGAAGTTTCTTATCTTGAATATCGCGTTGCACCTCCATCATTTGTTTCAGCGTTGCCAAGTCAATTTGACGCTGTTGCAGCTTCATATTTTCCAGCGCAATACGGTTTTGCAAGTCTTGCGCGGCTTTAATATCTGCGGTTTGATTCACTTTATCCATCAAGGTTTTAATGGTTTTAAAGGATTTTTCTGAATCCTTTGCACTACGCACCAAGGTTTCTAAATGTTTAGTCAAACGCTCGTTGTCTGCGTTGGGATTATAACCTTTTGATGTTAATAAATCTTTACTTTTTGCCAAATCGCCTACGTTTTTGTAGAGATTTTTCCACTCATCGGGTAAGGCTTCTTGGGCGATATCGCGCGCCACATTGCCCCAGTTGCCTTTTGAGGTAAGAGCTTTAACCTGACTGGCAAGTTGCTCAATTTGCGCCACTTGGTTATCAATTTGTTCTTTGAGTTTCATGCCATTTTCAATGGTGGCACCGATATTGCCCACATCCGCAGTAGGAATACCGCCTGCCATAACGGGCACATTAGAACACGCCAACGATGCGGCAACGAGGGCAACAACTAATTTGTTTGCTTTGAATTTCATGCTTATCTCCCGTGGGCAATCCGCTTGCGCGGTCATAAAAAAGCAGCCTGAAAAATGCCCACAAGGTTTTTCAGGCTGCATAGGGTAGTTTTACATTTGGCTCATGGATTTATTGAGCTTTTTGCTGCGTTTGACTTCGCGCACGGCGGTGGTAAACGGTTGATACCAAACATCGGGGTCTTCGCTGCCACACTCTGCCATCACACGTTCCAAAATGGCAACGTTATCAGATGTACCTGACAACACCGCCATTTCGTCATCAAAGCCGTATAAATCCAACATGGCAAATACCGATTGTTTGCTTTGTTTCACAAGAAAAGTACGGCTTTCAATCGCTTTGTCTTTTAGCTCATAAAACTCTTTGTCGCTCAAACCACAGCTTTTGTAACCATCATATTCTGCATCGGGATTGGGCAGGAATATTTTGGTTGGTGTTTGCTGCACAATGGCGGGGAATATGTCGCAGGCAATCGCATCTTCGGGCGATTGTGTATCCAGCAACATATACTCTCCGAGCTTACGCCCCGTTTTTAAGGTTTTGAGCATCAAATCGGCGGTTACTTCGTAACTGGCGGCATACCAAAATTCGGCAACCACGGTTGCCAATAGACTGCCCTCATCTGCCACGCGGTCTGCCATCATGTTTTTGAGATAGAACAGATAGGCTAATACGGGCGCGGTGGGTTGGTAGTCTTTTTTCAGGATGCTGGTTACATCCAAACCAATGCGATAGAACGAATCGGGATTGAAGCGGTTGCTATCGTTATCCAAGCACCATGCAAATTGCCCGTCTTCGCTTCTGCACCATTTGGCTAGCCGCGTGCGCAGGCTGTTTTGCGTGGTGGCATAGGGCAGGTTTTCCAAAAGAACACTGAAATTGCGGCTATTGAAATCAATCTCGTAAAGCGTGTCCACAGCAAGTTTAATTTGCCGCTCCTCATCTGCACTCGCACCTTCGGCACACAGCTTAACCAATCCATACAGAAATGAACGGTTGGCTGGGCTATCGGGCAATTGAAAGGGATTAAGCCCGCTTGGCTCACCTTCGGCAACGGTAAAGTATGTACCACCAATCGCGCGAATAAAGATTTCCAAGCCTCTATCCAAATCAAGAGCGAATAAATAGGGATTAAACCGCATCATAAAGGCAAGAATGGCGGTTTCTAGGGTGGTTTTACCCGTACCCGTCGCCCCCATGATGACGGTATGCCCTGCAATTTTTTCGCCTAGGTTGTCTTGGTCTAGCTTGCTGTAATGCAAACTGAGATTGAACAAGGTATTGGATAGGGTTTTAAGCGGCATCACGGGCGAGCCGTCGCCAATCGGGTTGCCCCAGCTTTTGCCTTGTGAGTAATTGTGCATTCCAAACACGGTAGCAAGGTTGGTGGTGGTTTTGGGAATAATGCGCGGACGGCGTTTGTAGCCCATCACTTGACTAAAAAAGGAGGATTGCATTGAGCCACGCGCTTGCACAAAACGGAAACTGCCCGATGTCAGAAAGGCGGTAAAAACATCTGTGCCGTTCTGTTGGGCTTTTTTCGGGGTTTCACCATAAACCACCAAGGAGGCGGAATAATCGCCAAACATCAACCGCCCCGAGGCAAGTTCACCTTTACCCAACCGCAGCTCATCGTGTTGGTCGGTGGCAAAGTCTTTACCACCTTCCAGTTCGCTTACTTTTTTGTTGATGTCTGATTGCATGGTGGCATTATCGGTGTAAACAAAACTTTGTGTCAGCGTGTATTCGCAGGGAATGCTGAGTATGTTGATGAGAATTTTGATTTTGCTTGTGCCAAAATCTTTCAAATCCCAGCAAGTTGCAAATTTGCGCGCTTGATGATTGCGGACTTCTAAAATATCCGAACCAAAAAATAAATCCGCACTGGGAATGGTGGTGTAGGCAGCCGAGGGGGTAAGCGGGTGATGTTCCCGCAGTCCGCCGTTAATCAGCGTGCCGATAAATTGATAGATTTCGGAATAAACCGCGCCATCCTCTTCGGTGTAGCGAATTTCGGTGTGTTTGCCTTGCGCTTCTTGCTCAGGGTCTAGCTCGCGTTTAGCAAAAATAGGAATGCTGCCATCGTGTTCTAGCTGGTATGTGCCAAGGATGTGTGGGTCGTAGGCGTTTAGCCCTTTTGCCATAATGCTCAACACATCTTTGGCTTCTTGCAATCCATCATCAAAATCTTCGTATTTCAGGCAGCCTGAAATGTAGAACAGGTTTTCATAGTAATCAGTGGTGTTGAATTGCTGGATATAGTGGTCGGCAAAGGTTTGGCAGAATGTTTCTTTGAAGTGATATTTACGCTTCAATTCAATTTTTTGCCGTTGAATGGTTGTCCATAAGCCTAGGCGGTTGCCGTATTGCTTGCCAATGGTATTGAACAGGGTTTTGAGTGCGGTAAACGCGCTAATGAGGTGGCTGTCGTTTACGCCCTCAAACGGGATACCATCTAGCCGCAAAACAAAGCCAAAATAGCCCTCTTCTAGGTGCACGATGTTTTCAGCGACGTGGCATCTGACACGGGGCAAATAGTGTTGCTGCGCGCGCTGCTTTGTCCTCATCTGCGGTGATAAATCTAATATAGTCATTGCGTTCTCTTCCATATTGAGTGGCGTAAATGGCAAAGGTGTTGCCATGCTGTTTCATGTTGCGGCGTTGAAACCACCAATAGAGTTCCAAGCCCAAAATACGCAAGGCTTGGTCGTCTTTGGCGGTTACTTCTCGCAAGAACCAAAGGCAGGGCAATGCTAAAAATAGAATTGCCCATGCTTTGTTTCCTAATACAGACATGGAAAACATCACCAGCGCGAAAAAGAAGATTAAGATAAAAAACAGAGGCAGCATCGGCATACCCAATATCAATGCGGCACGATTCATGCCGTTGTAGGTTAGATACTCTGTTTCAATATTCACTTCATTGCTCTGTTGCATAATGATTCATGTCCTTATACGGGTTTAAAGTGCGCTCGTTCCCCAATCCCATAACAACTTTATCAGCGTAGGTACCGCGCCGCAAAATACGACCCAGCCCGCAACGGGAACAATTTCCGCCCATTGTTTTACGCCCATTGCACCCATCAGCCCGCAACCTAAAAGACCAAAGCCAACAAGGATAGCTACGATGCCATAGAAACTTTTGAAAAAGTCTTTTAGACCCCCTTCAATGCCGCTCAATCCGCCTGCTGCCATCGCAGTTTGCACACCACAAAGCAGCGTGCACAATAGAACAGCTTTGACCCAATGTTTTGTTTCACTATTTGTTGAAACCATTTTTCAATACTCCAAAAAATAAACAAAAAAATGCCACCCTTTCACTATTAGGGCAGCCTGAAAAACAGCCTCACATCGCGCAAACAGCCAACAATGTGAAACCGACCAAAGCCATGCCCCGTTGATTTCAGAAAACAATCAACGTGGCATGGCATCAGTTACGAAAAAAGCCACGTTAGGGAATGGCTAACGTGGCTTTTGAATGGTTGAAAAAGAGGAAAAGGTAGCGGGCTAGAACT
>CAJPSG010000159.1 GCA_905373195.1 Kingella oralis | reverse complement strand
ACCATATTGCCCTTTATTTGACAGAGATAATTTTTTTTTACATACCGCTTGTTTTTGTTAATTCTTTCGGTTATCTTGGCGCTTCCCTTTCTTCACAAACCCAGCGTTTAACCAGATTGAACCAATCAATATAATTATTGTTATGTTAAGCGTGTGCGCGTACCCTAAATCGCTGTCTCGTTTAACCGCATTACAGGTGCATCGGCAAAATTATCCATTTGCAATCGAAGTTACGCAGAACAAATGAGGTTGTCATGCAAATATCAGGCGCACAAATTATCGTGCAAAGTCTTCACGCAGAAAATGTTGAGTATGTTTTCGGCTATCCCGGCGGCGCAGTATTGGAAATTTACGATGCCATTTATCAGCTCAAAAAATTCAAACACGTTTTGACACGACACGAGCAAGCAGCCGTTCATGCGGCAGATGCTTATTCGCGTTCCAGCGGCAAAGTGGGCGTAGCCTTGGTTACATCAGGACCGGGTGCCACCAACGCCATCACAGGCATCGCCACGGCGTACAGCGATTCTATTCCATTGGTGGTGATTTCTGGGCAAGTGCCATCGGGCGCAATCGGCACAGATGCGTTCCAAGAAATTGATATGATTGGCATTTCTCGCCCATGCGTAAAACACAATTTCTTGGTTACCAATGTTGACGACTTGGCGGTAACCATTAAAAAAGCCTTCCAAATTGCCAAATCAGGTCGCCCCGGCCCTGTGGTGATCGACGTTGCCAAAGATGTTACCCAAGCCACGGCAAAATACAGCTATCCGCAAGAAGATTTGCCGATTCGCTCCTATCAGCCCGTGGTGCAAGGGCACGTTGGGCAGATTAAAAAAGCGGTGCAGCTTTTGTCTGCGGCAAAACGTCCTTTGGTTTACTTTGGCGGCGGCGCGATTTTGGGCAATGCCTCAAAAGAATTAACCGATTTAATCCGCACCACAGGCGTGCCTTGCACAGGCACATTGATGGGCTTGGGCGCGTATCCTTCTGATGACCGCCAATTCTTAGGCATGCTCGGCATGCACGGCACATACGAAGCCAACCTAGCCATGCAAAACGCTGATGTGGTGGTGGCGATTGGTGCGCGTTTTGATGACCGCGTAGTCGGTTCGCCTGCAAAATTTGCCGAAGCACCGAAAAAAATCATCCATATTGATATTGACCCATCCAGCATTTCCAAACGGGTTAAAGCCGATGTGCCGATTGTGGGCGATGTGAAACACGTTTTAACCGAGATGCTCAATTTGTGGCGTGCGCAAAACGAATCTATCAACGCCAATTCTTTGGAAAAATGGTGGAAAACGATTGAAGAATGGCGTGCGCAAGAGTGTTTAAGGCTGCCTGAAACCGATTTAATCCTGCCACAATATGTGATTCAAACACTGGCAAAAGTAACTAATAACGATGCCATCATCACCTCCGATGTGGGGCAGCATCAAATGTTTGCCGCGCTGTATTACCCATTCCAACGCCCGCGCCAATGGCTGAACTCAGGCGGCGCAGGCACCATGGGTGTGGGCTTGCCTTACGCTATGGGCGCATACCTTGCCAACCCCGATAAAGACGTGTTCTGCATCACAGGCGAAGGCTCAATTCAAATGAACATTCAAGAATTGGGCACCTGCGCGCAATACAACTTGCCAATTAAAACCGTGTGTTTGAACAACGGCTATTTGGGCATGGTGCGCCAATGGCAAGAATTGTTCTACGATGAGCGCGAGTCTGAAACCAATTTGGAATGCCAGCCCGATTTTATGAAACTGGTGCAAGCCTATGGGCATATCGGCATGCGAATTGAAAAAGCATCCGATGTGGAAGGCGCATTGCGCGAAGCGATGGCAATCAAAAACCGCTTTGTATTCATGGACTTTGTAACTGACCGCAAACAAAACGTGTTCCCCATGGTGGGCGCGGGCAAAGGCTTGGACGAAATGGTCTTGCCGCACCACATGCGTTCAACTAAGGCATAAGAAAGGAACAAAAATGCGACATATTTTGTCTGTTTTGCTGGAAAACGAATCTGGCGCACTGAGCCGCGTGGTGGGCTTGTTCTCGGCACGCAATTACAACATTGATTCTTTGTCGGTTGCCCCCACCGAAGACCCCACGCTTTCGCGCATGACCATTGTTACCCACGGCAGTGATGGCGTAATTGAGCAAATTACCAAGCAACTCAACAAGTTAGTTGAAGTGGTGAAAGTGGTGGATTTGAACGAAGGGCAGCACAACGAGCGCGAATTGATGCTGGTTAAAGTGCGCGCCACAGGCAAAGAGCGCGATGAAGTTTTGCGCTTGGCAACCATTTATCGCGGTCAAATTATTGATGTTACTGATAAAACTTATACGATTGAGGTAACAGGCGTGAGCGAGAAATTGGATAGCTTGCTGGATAATTTGCCACAAAACTCCATTTTGGAAACGGTGCGCACAGGCGCGGCGGGGATTGGTCGTGGCGAGCGTATTTTGAAAATTTGAGTTTAACTGAGCAAGATGAAACCGCCGTTGTGCTTTGCGCTGATGGCGGTTTTTATTTGCCTCGATGCAAGACTGGCAAACCGATTTTCAAGCTGCCTCAATGTATTTAGGCAGCCTGAAAACACTCAAACCAATCTTGCAACCATGCCTTTGCTTTTTCAGGCTGCCCAATCTATCTGCTTCTATTGCAACACACCATTATCTCGCTTAAAGGCAGCCTGAAAACATAAGCAATCCGTGGAAATTATTCTCGCCCATTTTCAGGCTGCCTCAACCCATTTAGGCAGCCTGAAAACACTCAAACCAATCTTGCAACCATGCTTTTGCTTTTTCAGGCTGCCCAATCTATCCACGTCTATCGCAACACATCATCGCATCGCTCAAAAGCAGCCTGAAAACCCCAAAATCGCCGTCCATTCGCCCTACAAATAATATCAACAACTTACACGCAAAATAACAATTTTCTTTTTATTTTCAACAAGTAATAAAGTCAAGCAAAATTCCATTTGCCCCATTTTGCATAAAAAATAAGCAACCCAAGCCATGCCATGATATTGCAACAAAATTTGATGGCAGCCACACATTTTCCACACAGTTATCCACAAAATATGTGGGCAAATCTTGTTGCCCTAATGTTAAAATCCACCCCTATTTTGTAAACAGGAAACGCCATGCACGCTCCCTTTTCTTGGCAAGAATTTGTTGTCAATCTCTTTACTCGCAAAGCCTTCACCGCCAATCTGCTGGAACGCAGTTTCAGGCAGCCTATGGGCTGGGTGGAGCTGGGCATCATGCTGACTTTGGCGTTTGTTGCCTATCGCCTGTCGGAAAAATGGGCGCAGTCGTCCAAAATCAAGGCGATTCGTTTTCGCGTGATTCGCCATGTGTTGCGCCGTGTATTGTTTCCCGTGCTGCTGCTGGTGGTAGCGGTGGTGGCGCAGGTGGCTTGGGAAGCGGCGGGCTTGCACGCGGTGTGGCTGAAACTTTTGGTGCTGGCAGCAAACTGGATGATGGCGATTCGGCTGGTGCTGGCGTTGATTACTGGCGCGTTCCCCAAAAACACACGCTCGGATGCGATTGAACGCACTGCCTCCACTGGGCTTTGGGGCTGTTTTATTTTGTGGCTTTCGGGCATTGACGATTGGATTATTGATTGGCTCAAATCGCTGCAAATCCCCATCGGTGCGAGCAAACTGAATGTTTACACCATTTTAAGCGGCTTGCTGTGGGTGGGCGTGATGATGGTGGGCACGATGTGGTTTTATCGCTGGCTCAACGCGCGTTTGATGGCAAGCGCACGGCTGGATATGAACCTGCGGATTGTGTTGTCCAAAGTGATGAAATCGTTGCTGATGATACTATCGGTGTTGGTTGCACTGCCTTTGGTGGGCATAGATTTAACCGTGTTGTCCGTGTTTGGCGGCGCACTGGGCGTGGGGCTGGGCTTTGGTTTGCAAAAAATCGCCAGCAATTATGTATCGGGCTTCATCATCTTGGCAGACCGCTCCATCCGCATCAACGACCGCCTCACCGTAAACGGCTTTACAGGCTATGTAACCCAACTCACTTCGCGCTTTGTGGTACTGCGCAACGCAAATGGCGCAGAAGCCCTGATTCCCAACGAAACCTTTGTTACCAACACCGTGATTAACGAATCCTACACCGCGCGCGCCTTGTATCAATCGCTGGACATCCAAGTTGCCTACGCCACCGATTTAACGTTGGCGATGAACATCTTGCGCGAAGCCGCCGCCGCGCAAAAACGTGTAGGCAGCAACCCACCGCCCTCCGCCCTGCTGTTGGGATTT
>CAJPSG010000158.1 GCA_905373195.1 Kingella oralis | reverse complement strand
CCCTAGATAAAGCCCTCAAAGACACAGGCAAAGCCCACTTTGAAACCTTTACCCGCAACGCAGCCGATGCCGCATTTAGCGACTACGTCCGCGCCCGCGCCAACTATCAATGCGAACATTGCGGCACAAGCTACACCGCGCAATCTACAGGTTTGCAATGCAGTCATCATTTCAGCCGTCGGCATTGGGTAATCCGCTTTCATCCCGACAACGCCGCCGCCCTTTGCCACCATTGTCATAACTTTTGGTACAGCAAAGACGTGCCCGAAGCCGCCCGTTGGCTGGAAAACAAAATTGGGCGCGATGCCATAAACGCCTTGATTGAACTGAAAAACCAACCGCAAACCAAACTCCCCGCCAGCGAGCTGGATGCGATTGCAGCGTATTGGCGCAAGGAAACCGAAAAGCTATTGGCAAAGCATAAGGCAGCCTGAAAACGAGCGAAGTGAGTTTCAGCGAAGCTAAAACCGCATTTAAAAATTCGTTTCAGGCTGCCTTTTCTTGCTACAACATCCATAGCAACCACCATCCCGAAAGGACAAACATTATGGATATTCAAACATACCAACAGGAATACCAGCATTTTGCTGATTGGCTCGTTCAAACAGGTAACAACAAACTGCCTCCTGATATTCAAGCTGCTATGTGGCAAGGTTGGTTAGCCAAAACGATGACCGATAAGCCGTTGCTTACCGAGGGCTGTGTTGCTGGCGCACGGTTGAAGTGCAAAAGTGAAACACAAGCCAAACGTCCTTTGCATCCGAGATTGGCGGAATATCTCAAAAAAGAAGCCAAAAACTTGTTGGCAACCAACAAGGCAGCCTGAAACTCTATTTACCGTTTCAGGCTGCCTTTTTTCATCTCTATACAACTACCTACACCCCATTTTCATTCACCCCACCCGAAAGGACAAACCCATGCCCTACGACAACACCTTCCACCTTATCGGTTACCTTGGGCAAGATCCCAAAATCGGTTTTTTTCAAGACGGCACCACCCACGCCAAATTATCTGTTTCCTGCCAAGACAAACGTAAAGATAAAAACGGCAACCCCATTGAACACACAGAATGGTTTGCTGTAAAGCTGGTTGGGCAGCCCGCCCAATTTGCTGCTACATTTCTCAAACAAGGCGATTGTGTGGAAATATGGGGCAGCGTTTGGTCTTATGAATACATCAACACGCAAACAGGCGAAGTGAAACGTGGTTATGAAGTGAAAGGCAAAAGCATCAAAACCATAGAAAGTAAAAATAAAGCCAAAAAGAATGAGAACGCCTCAACGCAGCCTGAAAACCCGCCACCCGCCGATGATGATATTGACGAAACCATGCACCAATACCTCTAACCGTTCCACTTATTTTCAGGCTGCCTACCATGTCCGAACCTTCCAAAAAGCCCCTAGTGATACTGGGCATCATCCTCACGCCGCCCGCTGCCGTGGGCGGTTTGTTTTTGGGCGCGTTACTGTTTACGCGTTGGCAATCTTTTAAAACACCCGCCAGCATAGGCTTGTTGCCCCGCTATCTTGCCCACACTCATCAAATGTCGCCCGCCATGCACACCGCGTTTGTCGTATCGTGTGTCTTGGCAGGCATCATCACACTGACACCCGCGCTGATGATGTTGATTGCCGCAATTATCAAACCCAAACGCGAACTACACGGCTCGGCGCGATTTGCCAACCGTGCCGAAATCTATCAGGCAGGTTTGTTGAACAAGCCCAAACCTGAAAAACCTGCCGATAAGAAAAACCAAAAACAAATCGCCCAAGCCGACTATCCCGCATTGCTGTTGGGCAAATACAAAGGGCAATTATTGCGCTGGATAGACAACGGTTTTGTGTTGGTTGCCGCCCGCACCCGCGCAGGTAAAGGCGTGTCCATTATTGTGCCCAACTGCCTCAACTACCGCGACAGCATGGTGATTTACGACCCCAAATTTGAAAACTTCCTGCTCACCGCAGGCTTTCGCGCCCAAGCAGGACAAAAAGTGTTTCTGTTCAATCCAGGTGGTTTAATGCCCGGCATCAGCAAAGCCACGTTTGAAGAGCGCGATGAGCACGGCAATATCGTGAGCGATGCCGACCATGTTGCTCAACTGGCGCAACAAGCCGAAAAATTAAGCCAAAACATTTGCAGCCACCGCTGGAATCCGTTTACCTACGTCTCGCGCAATCCGCTGTTCACCTACCGCGATTTATCCAATATGGCGGCGATTATGTATCCCATGGACGGTGGTGGTAAAAACGGCAACGCCTTTTGGATAGAAAGCGCGCGCAAACTGTTTGTGGGTTTGTCGCTTTACATGATTGAAACCGAAGCCGAACGCCCCTCGCGCGATGCGGATTACAAACAGCGCAGTTCACTAGGCTATCTCTACCGTTTAGCCACCCAAACCCATAGCGTATCCCACTCGTCCAACCAACAAGAAAGTGATAGCGATGAGGAAACCAGCAACAATCTACAAGCATGGCTCAAATCTGAACTGGATTACCGCGCCCAGTCCGAAGCGCCATTAAGCGATGCCTGCCATACCCTGCTAGCCGATTTTGCCAACGGCAACGCCAAAACCAATGCCGACATCATCTCCACGTTTACCCAGCCTTTGGGCATCTTTTTAGACCCGATTGTAGAAGCCGTAACCTCTGCCGATGATTTCCGTTTGGACGACATCCGCCGCTGCCGTATGACCATCTACCTTGGCATCAAGCCCACCGAAACAGGCACGTTTGCCCGCTTAACCAACCTATTTTTTAGCCAGCTTATCAACGTGAACGTAGAACAAGGGCTGCCTGAAAATAATATTAACCCCGCAACAGGCAAAACCACGCTGCCTCATCAATGCCTTTTGCTGATGGACGAGTTCACCGCCTTGGGCAATGTTCCCGCCATTATGGACGGCGTGTCGTATGTGGCAGGCTATGGCTTGCGATTGATGATAATCGTGCAATCGCCCGCGCAAATTGAAGCCGTTTATGGGCGCGAAAACGCCCGCACATTCTTTACCAACTTCGCCTGCCGCGTGATGTTTACCCCACGCGACCAAACCGAAGCCAAGGAATACAGCGAGATTTTGGGCAACGAAACCGTGAAAGCCAAATCCAAAAGCCGCAGCACAGGCAAAAGCAGTAGCCACAGCCAAAGCATCAGCGAGCAAAAGCGCGCCTTGATGTACGACACCGAAATCAAACAAATGCCGATGAATAAATGCATTTTGGATATGGCCGCCATCCGCCCGATTTATGCCGACAAAATCCGCTATTACGATGACCCCTTGTTCAAAGAGCGTGCCAAAATCCCACCACCGATTATTCCAATCGTACAGCCCACTTTGAGCAAAGTGCGCTACATTGCCCCGCCCAAGAAGGAGAAAAAAACCAAACCCCTTAAACAACACGAAATTCAGATTGAAACCGCCACCAATAAAAATCCTTTTGCGCAGCACATCGTCAATCAACTGGCATTGAGCATGAGCCAAAACATAGCCGACTTCCCTAATGTGGATGGCAATGAAAAACTCAACCAGTTTGCAATAGGCATCCAAAACCTATGGCAGCTTGAAGACAAACCCGCGTGTATGAGTGTCCTTTCCAGCAGCATCCAGCAGCCTAGCCTAGATGCCATGATTAACGCACTGCCCATCAACACAGATAATGGTGATGATGGTGGTGATGATGACGAATGGGAAGCGCAGGATTATTCGCAAGATGATGATTGGCAAAGCGAGTAAGCAATCGCACACAAAAAGGCAGCCTGAAAACGATTTAATCCGTTTCAGGCTGCCTTTCTTTACCCATTCACACACCAAAAAAAGGACACCCCCATGCCCACCGACTACGCCCCACCCACCTACGACGAAGTACGCACCGCCCTATCCTATATCCCCACCCCGTCCAATTATTCCGACTGGTATCGGATGGCATTTGCCATCAAAGATGCCCTCGGCGAAAACGGCAAAGATTTATGGCACGACTGGTCAAGACAGGGCGATAACTACAATGCCCGTGTTGCCGAAGCTACATGGAAAGCCGCCAACCCCAAAGCAGGCGGTATTACCGTTGCCACGCTGTTTAAACAAGCCCGCGACCATGGCTATTGCCCCGACAAGCCCGCTGCGGTGCTTACCCCCGAACAGTTTGCACAACGCGCCCTAGAAACGGCAACCAAAAACGAGATTATTGCTGCATCCGAGCAGGTGCATCATCAAGCGGCTGCCAAGTTGGCGCACACCATTTGGCGCAATTCCAAAGCCCTTACCGCCGATGATTTAGCCCATCCCTATTTGCAGAACAAAG
>CAJPSG010000157.1 GCA_905373195.1 Kingella oralis | reverse complement strand
TACTGACCTTCTTTGTTTGGGAAAGTGTTGCACTTGTGAGGCGAATGTAAGTGCCCTTTGTTTACGACACCAGCAGCACAATCACGCTATACACGCAAACAAACGCCGCCACCGCCATCATGCGTTTTAGCGCAGAAGGGTTGGGCAACGGCGCAAACCAACTGCCCACCGCGCCCACCAAGCCGCCCAGCGAGAATAGGGCGATGGCGTAGTTAAACCAGCTTGCGGCAGCCTGAAAATCGGCTGCGCCAAATTGGGCGTTAAACGCGGCATTGCCTTGCGTTTTGCAATAAATGCCTGCGCCCAACGCGACAAGGCTCGCAACGATGGCAAGGGCAAAAGGGCGGGAGCGTTTCATGGTTCAGCCCCTCTTTAATTTGTTTACAGAGTTAATCGAGGGATGGGATAACAGGTTTTCAGGCTGCCTCATGGCATCTAACGACACTCCGTCAACACCGCATTCGCCGCCAATTCATCCGTGTTCAGTTTCAGCATTTCGTGCAAATGAGCGAAATCGGCTTCCAGCTCGGCGACTTTTTCAGGCTGCCGATACCAATCCAGCAGCGCGGCGGCAAGTTTTTCGGGTGTGGCATCGGCTTGCAGCAGCTCGGGCACGGCATCTTTGTTGAGCAGAATATTCGGCAGCCCCACGCGCGACACTTGGATTTTGCGCTTCACCAGCCAATAAGTGAGCGCGGAAAGTTTGTAGCTAATCACCATCGGGCGTTTGCACAACGCCACTTCCAGCGTTGCCGTGCCGCTGGTAACCAGCACCACATCTGCCGCGGCGCAAGCCAATTCGGTGCGGGCGGCTTGCAGGCGAACTGGCAGTTTTTCAAATTCAGGTTGCGCCAAAAAATGCTGCAAACACTCGCGCGCGGCGGCGGTGGGGTAGGGCGAGATAAATTGCGCGTTGGGCAGCTCGCGCAAAATCAGCTGCGCTGTGCGCAAGTAAATCGGCGCCATCTGGTTGATTTCGTTCACTTGGCTGCCCGCCAGCAGCACGAACACGGGCGTATCCGCCGCCAGTTTCAGGCGTTCACGCGCAGCGGCTTTGTCGGGCTGCATGGGCAGCGTTTGCGCCAGCGGATGCCCTACAAACAACGCCTTGCCGCCCGCCGCTTCGTATAACGGCGCTTCCATCGGGAACAGGCACAGCACTTGGTTTACCTGCTGCACAATCTTGTTCACCCGCTCGCGCTTCCATGCCCACACCGAGGGCGAAACATAATGCACGGTGGGGATGCCCGCCGCTTTAAGCTGCGCCGCCACGCCGAGGTTGAAATCGGGCGCGTCAATGCCCACAAACACAGACGGGCGGATTTGCTTCAACCGCGCCACCAATTCGCGGCGGATTTTGAGGATTTCAGGCAGCCGTTTGATGACTTCGGCATAGCCGCGCACGGCAAGGCGTTCTTGGTCAAACAGGCTTTGGCAGCCCGCGGCTATCATGCGTGCGCCGCCGATGCCGATAAATTGGGCATCGGGACGTTGTTTTTTGATGGCTTCAATCAGATGTGCGCCGAGCAAGTCGCCCGAGGCTTCGCCTGCGGACAGGGCAATAATCAGGGGTTGGGACATGATGTTTTTTGAATGAGCAAGAATGGGGGTTATTGTAAAGGAAATTGGGCAGAGGCAGCCTGAAAATATGGGCGAGATGGTTTTCAGGCTGCCTTTGGGCGTGTGAGAGGCAGCCTGAAATCTGAAAAACAAAACCGCTTGGTGTTCTGCCAAACGGTTTTTGTGGGATAGATTGGTTTTCAGGCTGCCTTTGGGCGTGTGTGAAAGGCAGCCTGAAAATAATTAACGCCCTTCCCTGCCGTCAAGCCACGTTCACATACTTCAACGCCACAAACTGCTTCTCGCTATCCACTTCGCTCACCGCCAGCTTAATTAGCGTTTTGGGCGCGATTTCCAGCGGGATGCCCGTGGCGCGCGCTACTAGCGGCAAGCCTTCAATGCGCACGAGGTCGTCTTTCAACAGCGTGGCGTTGATTTCGCGCACGTTTTCCTGTTCCAGCCACACCAGCGACCAATAGCTTTCCATGCTGTCTTGAAACTCGCGGTAGGCGGCGTAGGTGGTTTCAAACGCGGTTAGCTCGGTAAACAACGCGCTGTCGTTTTTGCCGAAGCGCGGCGGGCGGTTTTGCAGCAGCGTTTGCAGCTGCTTTTGGTTCACATAATCGCAGGCGCGGCGCAAGGGCGAGGTGAACCAGCCGTAATGCCGCACGTTCATGCCGATGTGCGGCTCGGATTGGGTACTCATGCGCACGCGCCCGCTGGGCTGCACGCGGAAAATGCCGCTGATGTCGTTATCGTGCAGCATTTGCGCCCATGTGGTGTTCGCTAAAATCATCATTTCGCTCACCAGCGTGTCAATCGGCGAACCGCGCTCGCGGCGCACAATTTGCACCTTGCCTTGCGCGTCAAATTCAATGCCGTAGTCGTATTTTTTCGGTGCGTCGGGGTCTTCGTAGCGATCGCGGCGTTTTTGCAATGCGTATGCCAAATTCAGCAGGTAAATCAAATCGGCATGATGGGGGAACTGCGGCTCGGTGGCGTTACCGATGCCCGTTTCGCTGTTGAAATGCGGTTCAATGTCTTGAATGCGCAGGTTGGTTTCGATGAACACGCGCTCGATTTTGGTTTCGGGCGCGGACAGCTCGCCCTCGGCGGATACGTTGAAATACACGCTGAATGCGGGGCGCGCTGCGCCTGCGTCTAGGCTAAATGTGCTAATCCAGCTTTCAGGCAGCATGGTGATCTTGTGCGCGGGGTAGTATACGGTGGATTGGCGTTGGAACACGATGCGTTCCATTTCGCTGTCGGCTTCTATGGCAAGCGCGGGGGCGGCGATGTGGATGCCGATGCGTTTGGCGCCGCCGCCCAAGTCTTGCACGGAAAGCGTGTCGTCCACTTCGCTGGTGTCTTGGTCGTCGATGGAAAATGCGATGATGTTTTCGGCAAGGGGCAATTCATTTTCAGGCTGCCTTGGCGGGGCGATGTGGGCAAAGCCTGTGCCTTGCGGGAAGTTTTTGTATTCAAAACGTTGCACCAGATAATCGGGCAGCGCGTGAATTGCGCCGATGTGTTTGGCAAGCTCATAGGCGGAGCATTTGAGCGCGTCGGCGGCTTTAGTAAAGGCTTTGTAGGACAAGGCTTGTTTATCGGGCGCGTGCAAAATTTGTGGCAAATCGGCGGCGATTTCGGCGGGCAGGCAGCCTGAAACCATGCTTTGCGTCCATGCTTCTATTTGCGCTTCTTGCTCGGCTTTGCGCGCCATGCTGGCGAGGGCTTGCTGCAAGATGTCGGCGGGTGCGGCGCGGAAGTTGTTTTTGCCTTTTTTGTGGAAATACATCGGCGCGGCGTAAAGCGCGATGAGCGTGGCGGCGAGTTGGATTTTGCTGGGCTGGTTGCCAAAATATTCAGCGGCTGCGTGTTCGGCGGAAAATTCGTCTTCGCCCACGGCTTCCCAAAGCAGCTCGGTGTCTATTTCGGCGGCTTCGCTTTGCGCGGCGGCTAGGAAGGCTTCCATGTCGCCATCAAATTCAATGAATGCGCTGGCGGCTTTGATTTTGACGCGCTTGCCGTGTTGCGTGTCGGCTTGGTAGGTGGCGTCGTTTTTTTGGACGATGCTGGCAACTTTCAGGCTGCCGCCGTCTTCGTAAAAGATGTTCATGGGCGGTTTAGTGGCGTGGGTAAAAGGGGGCGATTATAGCCGAAAGGCAGGCTGAAAACCGATTGGCTAGATAAATTGGGCTGAATTGAGCCGATATGAAAAAACCCTGTTCGCTTGGAACAGGGTTTCGGGATTTGGTGCCCAGGGTCGGACTCGAACCGACACACCTTGCGGCGGGGGATTTTGAGTCCCCTGCGTCTACCAATTTCGCCACCTGGGCAGGTGTTGAAGTGCGCCATTTTACGGATTTTTGCGGGGGTGTCAAATGGTATTTGGGTGGGGATAGGTAGGGGGTTGTTTGGTATGGGGATTTTGTTTTAAGGGCTATTTGTGCAAAATCTATTGCTACCAATAGAGCGATGGTGGTTTGCTGACGTTTTACTAATCTGCACACTATCGTTTTATGTGGTTTGCGTTTAAGGCAGCCTGAAAATGGGTTACTGCTTTGTGGTTGGTTTTTGGGTGTATAGTCGCTCCAATTAAGCCTTATACAGCGTTGGCTCGCCTTGCTGTACTACTTGTACTATCTGCGGCTCGCCGCCTTGTATAAGACTTAATTGGAGCGACTATAGTTTTAACCATGCGCTTCATGCCAGCGGGACACTTACTTTTCTTTGCTTCGCCAAAG
>CAJPSG010000156.1 GCA_905373195.1 Kingella oralis | reverse complement strand
CTGTTTGCATTGCTGGCTACCAGCAATGCGCTTATGCTGACAACGATAATATGGCGTTTTAAGTGACGGGCTTTTTTCATGCGATTACCTTTGTTGCTAAGTGTTTAGATGTGTATATAATCGTTAAGTTTATTTTACTTTTTTCTTTTTTGTCAAGGAATTATGTATTTTATAGGGGTGGATGTTGGCTAATTTAGACGAAAAGATGTGAATTTTTTGGGAAATTATGTTATGAATGGTAAATAAAGAAGTAGTGTTTATTTAACGTGTATTGGCAGCCTGAAATAAATGATAACGGCGGTTTCAGGCTGCCTTTTAATGATAAGCAGAAAGCAAATATGAATTTATTAGCAGTTTTGGCGCGGTTGAGCAGCATGACGATGCTGTCGCGCATTATGGGTTTTTTGCGCGATGCGATTGTGGCGCGCTATTTTGGCGCAGGGGCGGCGATGGATGCGTTTGTGGTGGCGTTTCGGCTGCCCAATTTGTTGCGCCGCATTTTTGCCGAGGGCGCGTTTTCGCAAGCGTTTGTGCCGATGCTGGCGGATTATAAGCAAAATAAATCCAGCGAGGAGACGCGATTGTTTGTACAACACGTTGCGGGGATGCTTACATTTGCGCTGTTGATTATCACCGCCATCGGCGTGTTTGCCGCGCCGCTTGTGATTTGGGCGACGGCAAGCGGCTTTGCGCAAGATGGCACGCGCTTTGAAATTGCGGTGAAGCTGTTGCCGATTATTTTCCCCTATATTTTGCTGATTTCGCTGTCGTCGTTTGTTGGCAGTATTTTGAATACGTATAACAAATTTTCCATCCCCGCGTTTACGCCTGTGTTGCTGAACGTGTCGTTTATTGTGTTTGCGCTGTTTTTTACGCCCTATTTTGAGCCGCCGATTATGGCGATGGGCTGGGCGGTGTTGGTGGGCGGGCTGTTGCAGCTGGGTTTTCAGCTGCCGTGGTTATACAAATTGGGCTTTTTCAGGCTGCCTAAGCTGCGCTTTGGCGATGCGGCGGTGAGCCGTGTGATGCGGCAGATGTTGCCGTCTATTATTGGCTCGTCGGTGGCGCAGATTTCGTTGGTGATTAACACAACGTTTGCCTCTTATTTGGCGGTGGGCAGCGTGTCGTGGCTGTATTATTCCGACCGCCTGATTGAGCTGCCTTCGGGCGTGGTGGGCGCGGCGTTGGGCACGATTTTGCTGCCGAGCTTGTCTAAACACGCGGCAACGAATAATGCGGCGGAGTTTTCGGCACTGGTGGATTGGGGGCTGCGCTTGTGTTTGCTGTTGATTTTGCCTGCGGCGGTGGGCTTGATGGTGGTGGGATTTCCGCTGGTGGCGACGTTGTTTATGTATCGCGAAGTGTCGCTGCACGATGCTTGGATGATTCAAAACGCGCTGGCGGCGGCGGCGCTGGGGCTGCCTGCGATGATGATGGTGAAGATTTTTGCGCCTGCGTTTTATGCGCGCAAAAATGTGAAAACGCCCGCCAAGGTGGCGGTGATTTCGCTGGTGTGCACGCAGTTGTTTAATTTGCTTTTGGTGTGGCACTGGCAACACGTTGGGCTGGCGTTGGCGGTGGCGTTGGGGCAGGTGGTGAACGCGGGGCTGCTGTTCGCTATGCTGCGCTTGCATGAGGTGTATGCGCCGCAGTTTGCGTGGAAGCGGTTTTTGCGGCGGCTGGCGATTGCGCTGGCGGTAATGGCGGGGGGATTGTGGGGCGTGCAGGCGGCGTTTCCCGTGGATTGGGCGGCGTTGGGCGGCGGAATGCGTGCGCTGGTGTTGGCGGGGCTGATGGCACTGGCGGTGGTTTTGTATTTTGGCACGCTGGGGCTGCTGGGCGTGCGCCCGCGTGAGTTTCGGCGGCGCGAAGTGGCGTAGCAAAGGCAGCCTGAAAACCGCACCACACCATGCAAAAGCAGCCTGAAAAAGCCCAATTTGTATAACCACGGCAGCTGAAAACCGCAGGCTTCAACGAAGTTAAAACGAGTTGCGCGGCTTGTTGTTCGCCCAATTCGCTTAATGGGATTTCGCGTTCGGGCAGGCTGATGCCGCCTGCGTTGGCGGCGGATTGGGCATGGCGGATAAGGTAGAGTGTTTTCATGATGATGGATGCTGTGGGTTGAATGATGTTGCGGTTTTAGTGCGCTACGCAGGCTGCCTTTGCACGATGTCAAAGGCAGCCTGAAAACGGTTAAATGGTTAAACAGCGTTAGTCTTTCCATGCCAAAGCAAGGTTATACAAGGCTTTTTTGTTTTCGCCTGTGATTTGGGCGGCAAGCTCGGCAGCTTGTTTGGTGGGCAATTCGGCGGACAAAATCCGCATCACGTTTTGCGCGACTTCGGGCAGCGTGTCGTGTTTTTGCGGCGGGGCGGGGTGGATAACCAACACCATTTCGCCACGCGATTGGTTGCTGTCGGCGGCTAAGGCAGCCTGAATTTCGTTTACGTTGCCCGTTAAAAACGTTTCAAAGGTTTTGCTGATTTCGCGTGCCAACATGATGCGCCGTTGCGGAAAAACCGCCGCCATATCGGCAAGCGTGTCGGCAAGGCGATGCGGCGTTTCAAAGGCGATGATGGGGTAATCGGCGTTTTGCCACGCGGCAAACAGCTTGGCGCGCTCGCTGGCTTTGGGCGGCAAAAAGCCGTGGAAATAGAAATTAGGCTCGGCGATGCCCGCTACGCTCAATGCGCCCATCACGGCAGACGCGCCCACCACGGGCACGGTTTGATAGCCCGCTTCGCGCACTCGCGCCACCAGCTTCGCCCCAGGGTCGCACACGGCAGGCGTGCCCGCATCGGAAATTTGCGCCACGATTTGCCCTGCTGCCAGCGCGTTGATGATTTTGCCTGCCATTTGCTGTTCGTTGTGTTCGCGCACGGAAACCAGCTTGGCTTGGATGCCATAGGCGGACAGCAGCTGGGCAGAAACGCGCGTGTCTTCGGCGCAGATTAAATCGGCGCGTTGCAGCACGGCAAGGGCGCGCAGCGTAATGTCGGCAAGGTTGCCAATCGGTGTGGCAACGATGTAAAGCGTGCTGGGGGCAAGGGCGGATTGGGCTTTTTGGAGGTGTTTTTGCATGGTGTGGTGTGGTTTTCAGGCTGCCTTTGGCAAGACGATTGCTTCACGGCAGCCTGAAAATGAGTGAACAAGGGGAAGCGAATTTTAACGCGAAACGAGGTTTCAGGCTGCCTGATGCTTGGCGGGCATAATATAGGCAGCCTGAAAGCAAAAAAGCCACGTTTCAGGCTGCCTAATATGAATTATTCTTGACGTAATTTTTTTTTTTTTTACTATAATTAACAAATAAGCCGTTTTGTTATTTTTTGTTTATCTAGTTGGAAGGAATAAAATTGAAACCTTATTTGTTGATTGCAGTATGTTTTTTGGCTGGATGCGGTGCGCATTCTGTGCGATTGCCCGAATGGCAGGCGATTGATGGCAGCCGCGCCGATGGCACGGTTACTTTGGCTTATGAGCAAAATTTCCGCTCCCGCTTAACACCCCGCAGCGGGCAAGATAACGAGGTGGCGAAAACACGTTGCCTAGTTTGGGGCTACAACAGCGCCGAGCCATTTGGCGGTTCAACACGAAGCTGCGTGGCAACGCCCGCGCGCGCCAATGCCAAAGTGTCGTGCTTGATTTGGCGATTTGAAAAACGCTATCAATGCACCAACCATGCCAGCGATAAAATGCAACACGCGCCGATGCAACAGCAGCCCATTCAAAACAACATCACGATTGAATTAAGCCCCACCAATCTGCCGCAAGTTAAAACGCAATAAGCCCATAGGCAGCCTGAAAATCCATTTCATGCTGCCTCTGTGTTAGGATGATGCCCGTTTACACGAATGTTTCGCGCGAACAATGGCACAATGCCCAAGGCAGCCTGAAACAGCTTTTCAGGCTGCCCTTGTCTTCCAATTATGTTTACCAACCGAAAGCCCCTTATGACCACCCCACCGCTCGGCATCTACCGCCACTACAAAGGCAACCTTTACCAACTGCTGCACATCGCCCGCCACAGCGAAACGGAAGAGCCGCTTGCCGTGTATCGCGCGTTATACGGCGATTACGGCGTGTGGGTGCGCCCGCTGGCGATGTTTAGCGAAAGCGTGGTAACGGAGCGGGGTAGCGTGGCGCGGTTTGCGCTGGTGAAGGCGGTGGGTTAGCGGTGGGTTATCCGTGTTTACCATTGAGCGGTAAAAGGCAGCCTGAAAATGATTTTTTAATCTTTTCAGGCTGAGATTCTTACAAAACCTGAGTAGGTCGGGCATTTATGCCCGACGTTTTTATGTGCCTGTGTTTGTCGGGCATA
>CAJPSG010000155.1 GCA_905373195.1 Kingella oralis | reverse complement strand
TTTTGCAAAGGTTTCAGGCTGCCTTAAACCGCGTGCGTGGCGGAGCTACACGCCGGCTTGCTGCGGTTTGCGGTGGATTGGGTATTGATGCCCGACGTTTTTCAAATTCATCGGTGGGTGTTGGGCATAAATGCCCGACCTACGGGCTACCTGAAAAATGGTTGAGGCAGCCTGAAACGCTGTCTCCCCTTTTAGCTTCGCAACTCCGCTGCGCTTCGCAGGCTGCCTTTATCCCCGCCCAATCAACGGCTAACCGGCTTATACCGAATCCGTTTCGGTTTCGCGCCTTCTTCGCCCAGGCGGCGTTTCTTATCGGCTTCGTATTCCTGATAGTTGCCGTCGAAGAACACCCATTTGGAGTCGCCCTCGCACGCCAAGATGTGCGTGGCGATGCGGTCTAAGAACCAGCGGTCGTGCGAAATCACCATCACGCTGCCTGCGAACTCCAATAATGAGTCTTCCAGCGCGCGCAAGGTTTCTACGTCCAAATCGTTGGAGGGTTCGTCCAACAGCAGCACATTGCCGCCTGCCAGCAGCGTTTTCGCCAAATGCAAACGTCCGCGTTCGCCGCCCGAAAGCTGCCCTGCGATTTTGCTTTGGTCGCTGCCTTTGAAGTTGAAGCGCCCCAGATAGGCGCGGGCGGGGATTTCAAACTGTCCCACCTGCAAAATGTCGCGGCCTTCGGCGATGTTGTCAAACACGGTTTTGTCGTTTTGCAGGCCGTCGCGGCTTTGGTCAATTAGCGACATTTTGACGGTTTGTCCGATTTTCACTTCGCCGCTGTCGGGCTGCTCTTTGCCCGAAATCAGTTTGAACAAAGTGGATTTGCCTGCGCCGTTCGCGCCAATCACGCCGACAATCGCGCCTGCGGGGATTTTGAAACTCAAATCGTCAATTAAAACGCGGTCGCCGAAAGATTTGGAAACGTTGGTAAATTCAATCACTTCGTTGCCCAAACGCTCGGCGACGGGGATGAAGATTTCCTGCGTTTCGTTGCGTTTTTGGTATTCGTAGTTGCTCATTTCTTCGAAACGCGCCAAACGGGCTTTGGATTTGGCTTGGCGGCCTTTGGCATTTTGGCGCACCCATTCCAATTCCTGCTTCATGGCTTTCACGCGCGCGGCTTCGGATTTGGCTTCGTTTTCCAAGCGTTTTTCTTTTTGTTCCAGCCATGAGGAATAGTTGCCTTTCCACGGAATACCATGGCCGCGGTCAAGCTCCAAAATCCACTCGGCGGCGTTGTCGAGGAAATAGCGGTCGTGCGTTACCGCCACCACCGTGCCGGGGAAGCGCACGAGGAATTGCTCCAGCCATTCCACCGATTCCGCATCCAAGTGGTTGGTCGGCTCGTCCAGAAGCAGCATATCGGGCTTGGACAGCAGCAGTTTGCACAGGGCAACGCGGCGTTTTTCGCCGCCCGAGAGCACGCCGATTTTCGCGTCCCAATCGGGCAGGCGCAGCGCGTCGGCGGCGATTTCCAATTCGTGTTCCGCGCCGCCGCCCGTGCTGCTGCCCGCCGCGATAATGGCTTCCAAGCGGCCTTGTTCTTCGGCCAGCGCGTCAAAATCCGCATCAGGATTGGCGTATTCGGCGTACACTTCTTCCAAACGTTTCTGCGCCGCCGCCACTTCGCCCAAGCCACTTTCCACTTCTTCGCGCACGGTTTTCTCGGGGTCAAGCTCGGGCTCTTGCGGCAGATAGCCGATTTTGATGCCGCCCATCGGCACGGCTTCGCCTTCAAATTCCTTGTCCACGCCCGCCATAATCCGCAAAACGGTGGACTTGCCCGCGCCATTCAGCCCTAAAAGACCGATTTTCGCGCCGGGGAAAAACGACAGGGAAATGTCTTTGATGATGGTTTTCTGCGGTGGCACGACTTTACTCACGCGCAGCATGGAATAGACGTATTGTTGGGACATAGATGCTCCTTGGTTGGGATGGTTGGGAAAGGGGGCAGCCTGAAAAGCATTTTTCTGTTTTCAGGCTGCCTTTTAGGTTTGTTTAAAAGTTTATAAAAATGCCCAGTAATATCCGCATAGTATAAAAATAGCCATGCTGATTATGGCTAATTCCTTAGCGAAAAGTAGCGCACGGTTTTTCTTCATCCCTATTGCGAGAAACAGCGATTTTAAAATGAAGAATGAAACCAATAGCACAATAAGTCCAGCTATACATAAGTATGCGAATACGTAAAGTGGTTTCAAGGCTTCTGAAATCATTTGACTGAACATGATTTTCCTAACTTATGTAGATAGTAAACAATAAATCTATTTTCAGGCTGCTTTTGGCTGATGCAGCCTGAAACGGCTGTGTTAAAGGTAATCGTGTTGCGACATACGAGAAAGGTAATCGTCTGGCGACATATAAGAAGTTAGCCTTTCAATCGGGCAGTGTTCGCGGATGGCTGCGATAACGCCACGTAGCCCTCCACGAAGCATATCGGTTAGGGGGATTGCTTTGTTCTTCTCTCGTTGCCAAAAGTATTTGGCTGGCGGATGTGGGTCTTGTTTCAAAATATAAAATAAAAAATAGCTTGTTGTGCTATTACTATGCCTAACGGCACGGATATAAAAATTGTCAATATCCTGCCAAGCAACAAAGGTCTTATGCAAAGAAAACAAGGTGTGGTAGTGGATGCCGTCTTTGCCGATTTCTATCCAGTTTGGCGTTAGGATGGCGCGCAAGCATTGAAAGGAAACCCGAACCGAGAGGTTACAACAAAAAACCGAAACCCAGCCTACTGGCGTGAGCAGCACCAACCAACCATAATTCGTAACTATCCACACCGTGCCAGGGATGATGAAACAAGCAACTGGCAGGAAAACAATTAAATAGAATAGAACGAGCCAAATATCGATTTTAAGCGTGGTATTCATGGTTTTATTTGGGGTTTAGGCAGCCTGAAAACGAGCGAAGCGGGTTTCGGCGAAGCTAAAACGGCATTTGAAAAAGCGTTTTCAGGCTGCCTTTGGGCTTAATCCTGCTCGCTGTTATCTTGCTGCTTGTGTTTCAGCGCGTCAAACTTGGCTTTCATGGTGGGGTTTTTGCGCGTGAGTTTTTTCACGGTTAAATCTTCGGCTTTGTCGTTGGCAAGGCGCAGGTTGTTTTCTGCGCCGAGTAGGTCGGCTTTGGTTTTTTCTAGGTGTTTGATGGTGTCGTCGATGTGTTTGATGGCAGCCTGAAATTTCTCGCTGGCGATGCGGTAGTTGCGCCCAAATTTTTCGCGGAAGTCGTCAAGCTCGTTTTCAAAATTGGTGATGTCTATGTGTTGCTCGCGCATGGCGGCGGCTTCTTGTTTGTATTTGAGGGCGTTGAGCCCTGCGTTGCGCAGCAGGGAGATGATGGGGATGAAAAACTGGGGGCGGACAACGTACATTTTGGGGTAGGCGTGGGATACGTCCACAATGCCGCCGTTGTAGAGTTCGCTGTCGCTTTCCAACAGGGAGACGAGGATGGCGTATTCGCAGTTTTTTTCGCGGCGGTCTTTGTCTAGCTCTTTGAAAAAGTGTTCGTTTTTCTTTTTGCTGGCGGTGGTGTCGTTTTCGTTTTTCATTTCAAACATGATGGAGACGATTTCGTTGCCTGCGCTGTCGTGTTCGCGGTAGATGTAGTCGCCTTTGCTGCCTGTGGCGGCATCGTTGTCTTTGCCAAATTGGGCTTGCGGGAATGCCATGGCGCGGATGCGGTTGAACTCGGTTTCGCAATGGGCTTCTAGGCTTTCGCCGACCATTTTGGTGGACTGGCGGGCTTTGAAGTCTTTGTAGAACGCGACTTCTTCGTCTTTGTGTTTGAGCTGGATTTCGTAGCGTTCGCGCAGGGCGTTTTGGGCGAGTTGGTTTTGGCTGTCGCGCAGTTGCAGTTGGGCGGCAAGCTCGGTGAGTTCGCGTTCTTTGGCGGCGAGGGCTTCGCGGATAGCAAGTTCGCGTTCTAGCGTCATGCGTTGGGCGAGGGCTTGGTTTTGGCTTTGCAGCTCGGTGATTTGGCGGGCTTTTTCGGCTAATTCGGCTTTCAGGCTGCCTGATAGGTTGGCGAGGGCGAGTTGGTTGTCTTTTTCGTGGTTGGCGAGTTGGTGGGCAAGCTCGGCGATTTGGGCTTCTTTTTGCGCGAGGGTTTGGCTGTATCGTTGCTTGTCTTGGGCTTGCTGGGCGGCGAGTTCGCTTTTGGCTTGCGCTTGGGCTTGGGCAAGGCGTTCATGCACTTCGGCTTGAAATTCTTGGGTGCGGACTTGGTTGAGGATGTCGGCGTAGCTGGCTT
Source organism: Kingella oralis (assembly GCA_905373195.1). Lineage (GTDB taxonomy): Bacteria > Pseudomonadota > Gammaproteobacteria > Burkholderiales > Neisseriaceae > Kingella_B > Kingella_B oralis_A. The sequence continues at coordinate 77 of CAJPSG010000155.1, read as the reverse complement.
CGTTGATGGTGAAGGCGGTGTGGCAGTGGGGGCATTTGATTTCGTGCATTTTGGGGGGAGGAGGAGTGGTTGGGGAT
>CAJPSG010000154.1 GCA_905373195.1 Kingella oralis | reverse complement strand
GGGTAAGTTTACGCCTCTTATTTAGGGGTGTTGCACTTGGGATGCGAATGTAAGCGTGCTATGAAAGAAAGCGGTGCGCAAGTGGGCGACAAGGTGGAATTGATAGACAAAGGCAAGAATGGCAACCGCAATTCGTTTGAAATCCAAATCATCGAGCGGACGGCATCGCCTGACTTCACGCCACTGCATTCCGAAGCCGATAAGCAAGTGAAACAAGCGCAAACGCCTGAGCAAAAATTGCACGCCACCCAAATCCAAGAACAGGTTACGGCGGGCGCAGCAAAAGCAGAACAGCCTAGCGCAGAACAGCGCACGGTATCGGAAAGCGTATCGCCAGACAAAACCCATGCTTGGATGGATATCTACCACAAAAAGCTCAATCGATTGTCCAAAGACGATATAGCGATGATGCGTAAGGTGGAAGTGGTGTATTTGCAAACCCTAGAACACATGCCACATAAAACCCCTGATGAGCGTGAATTGATGCGCCGTAGTGCGTACCAAGCATTGTCTAACATGATTCAAGGCAACAGAATCAACCTGCCCACGCTTGAAGCATCACCACAACAGCAAGCACAGCAACAAACATTGGCTGGCAAAGGCAAGCAAAAAGGTAAAGACAACGGTATGAGCATGAGTGATTAAGCGAGAGGCAGCCTGAAAACGAATGAAGCTAAAACAGCATTTAAAAATTCGTTTCAGGCTGCCTCAATTCATACAAGGACTTCCCTATGAATACATCCCCAAAGGAAACACGCCCCATTCGCGTGTTTGGTTTAACCGAAGCTGAGCTCATTGCATTGCGCCAACTCGCTCAACAAAAATACGGTAAAGCCAGCGTATCTTTGTTGGCAAAAAAATTACTGCAAAATCAATTAACGCAGCCTGAAAACGCCCCACCTGCCCAATCATCAAACAACAAATCTTCACTAACGCAAAACCCCATTCACAATCAACGTATTACCTTGCGACTGCCAGCTGATGACCGACATTATCTGCACCAACTTGCCCAAGCGAGACAAGGTAGCATCAACGATGCTGTGCGCGACATTATTCAAATGTACATCCATCAACACACCATCCCATCCCAAGCTGACATCAAAGTTCTCTATCAATCCAACACACAATTAAGCGCAATCGGACGCAACATTAACCAAATTGCCCGCCATCTCAATTCAGGCGACGGCACATCGCTCACCCAACGCCAACTCGCCGAGCTTACGCAAATCATTACCGACCACACCAAATTGGTTGGTAACATTATTCGTGAACACCGCACAAGGCAAAAAAGCTAATTTCCCACCCTACAAGTCAGCCTGAAAACCATAAACAGCGTTTTCAGGCTGCCTTTTTTGCACCTGAAAGATACCCATGAAAAGCCTAGATGACTGGTTTCTTCAATACCGCACCAATGCCGTACACGGCAAACAAAAGAAACTACGCAGCAGTACATCGCACAAGCCACTCAAAAACAACACTGCCCTAACCAACCTTCAAGCCGCTGCCCGCAAGCATCCCGAAGTGATGGTTAAAATCCCAAAACGCCACAGCCAAAATTCCAAAGGCATGAAAGGCATTCGCAACCATTTGGACTATGTGTCGCGTAATGGCGAAGTCCCCCTAGAAACCAATACTGGCGAAAAATTAACAGGTAAAAAGCAAGTGCAACAACTGACTAATCTTTGGCGTGATAATTTTGGCATACAAGAAAACAGCAAAAACCGAGAGGCACTCAACATTGTTTTATCCATGCCCGCAGGCACTCCACCCCAAGCCGTGTTAAATGCTGCCCGAGAATTTGCTACGGAGCAATTCTCAGGACACCAATATGTTTTTGGTTTGCACCACGAATCCGACCACGAAGGAGAGCCACCGCATCCGCACATTCATCTTTGTGTGCTTATCCAAAATGAATATGGTGAGCGATTAAATCCACGCAAAAATGACCTATTTGAATGGCGCGTTCGCTTTGCCGAAAAGCTACGCGACGAAGGTGTGCAATGCGCCGCCACCCGTCGCCAACATCGTGGCAAAAGCATCAAAGGCGAAAACAGCATTGTCCGCGCTATTGATGAGCGATTAGCCCCCAAGCAACAAACATCACGCATCACCGCTGAGCAACAAGGCAGCCTAAAACCGCCCTAGAAACCCAACAACGCCCGCACAATCCTTACCAAACACGCAGCCAAGAAACAAGGAGCGCACTACTTAAACGCTATAAATCCCTAGCCAAGCAACTCTACCTAAACGGCATGAAAACCGAAGCGCGAGACATCGCCAAACTGATCCAGCAAGTCGCCCAAGCAGGATACAACACCCGAGCGCAACAAACGTATGACCAAATCCGTGCGCAATTGGAACAGCAACGCAAGCAAACCATGGCGCAGCAACCCAAACAACAAAACACCACACCCCAACCCAAACGCAAGAAAACCCAAACACGCGATGATGGGATGGAGCGGTAACTTAGCTCAATGCGAAAGCAGCCTGAAAACCCTAGTTTGGTTTTTTAGGCTGCTTTTATCTTGTAACACACTAAAATTTCTAAAAGGATAATTGTTATGCCATGCAGTTCACGCCCCATCTATCTTTTTACAGATTATCTAACCTGCCAACCAACACCTTACGGACAAAAAAAGCTCACAGAGCTATTTGCTTATCTTGATAAGCATCTAGGAGAAATTACCGCCATAGCTTGCCACAGTTACCGCCGTTTGGATGGCTGTCTTTTTGTATTAGATATTGCAGGCAACAAAGGCACATTAGCCCTTACCTTAATCCCTGATACGCAATATTCTTGGGCAGACTATTTCACGGAAAATGCTCCCTTAGTATCGGATGCCGATATTTATCTAACCGATGCAACAGACGCATTTAAGCTGATGCAGTATGTATCACAGCATTATGGTCATGCCGTTGCCGTATTTGAATAAAACAAGTACCTTATTTCAGCCTTTATCATTATTACAAAAAAGCCCGTAGCCGCTCTCAACTTGGGGAGTGGCTACGGGCTTTTTGCTGTTTCACATTTATCACGAAGCGCTATTATTTGGATAAAGGGATAGCAAACTTCTCCACATAGCGCAGCGTTTCTGCCGAAGGCAGAACTACAAAAAACGATTTAGGGCGTTTTTTGGCACTCGTTGCCTATCCTGCGTTCATAGTTTTATAGGGTTTGTTGTTCTCAATATGAATGTTTTGAAAAAAAGAATTTCGTGGGGCGAAATATCAGTTTGTATTTTTGAGTAATCGTATGTTTTTAACTATATTATGACTATTTACAAGTTGTTTTTAATTGTATTACTAAATATAAAACATTGTATCAATGTTGTATTTAACAATATTTAACTGAAATAAAGTAAGTAAATTGATGTTTCATTAGCGTTTCACTGTTTTTATTACTTGTTATTTTTATGTCAATTAGAGTAAAATAAGAAAACTAAGTAATAGCGCGTAATAGTTGTTGAATTACGCTGATTTTTGAGTAAATAGATGTTTTTAAGTGTAAAGGATTATGCACCATGCAAGACGTAGATGACTTTTTAAGAGAATGCAAGCCAGCTAAAACAGGAAAACAATCCATTTTGATGCCCTATTTGGCTGAAATTTTGGAATTGAAAAATCGTGGGTACAGCGAGCGTGTTGTTTTGGATTTTTTGTTGCAAAAAAAGGGAATAACCATTAGCCAACAATCACTTAACCGCTTTATTCGCAGCCAAATAGCTAAAAATATCACACCTGCTGCTGAATCTACACCAACCACAGAGCAGCTTCATTCAAAAGTTGAAAATGAAAAAACAGCTACAAATCAACAAAATATTGAACAGCCAGCAAAGTCAAATGAACCCACTCGCTCCGAAGCTCCACGCGCTGAGCGAGCAGGTATTCGTCGCTGGCCATCTGCTGATGAGATTGATTTAAGCAAGCTGTATTAAGTTGTTTAGTTAATATAAATCGCCTATTGCAATCTTACTTGATATAATAAAGTATTTATGGATTAAATTGGATTTATTATGGATAGAAAAATTACCCTAGAAGCCTTTATGGCACAACAACCAAGCCACACCAAAGTATCAAAGTTAGAGCCTTGGCGTGAAGATATTTTGACGTTGAAAAACAACGGTTATACGCAAAAACAAATCTTGGAATACCTTGATTTAAATGGAATAAAAGTAAGCCAAACTGCTTTAAACTCTTTTATTAAGATTCGGCAGCGTGAGCAACAAACCACAACGGTACAAGCTGATACCCAAGAAAGTGCATAGGCAGGCAATCGTAACGTTACAAAACCCTGTTACGAAACTCCAATAAATTGTTTTACAACAACTTTT
>CAJPSG010000153.1 GCA_905373195.1 Kingella oralis | reverse complement strand
CGTGATTTTGCTGGGCGATGCCGACCAACTGCCATCTGTTGGCGCGGGCGCGGTGCTGGATGCGCTGAGCCACAATCATCAGATGCAGCCTGAAACCACCACCGCGCTGCGCCAACTGCTGCCCGATGTGGAACACTTTCCCACGCTTGCCGAACAACACGCACGGCTCACCATCAGCCACCGCTTCCACAACCAAAGTGGCATCGGCAACCTAGCCCGCGCCGTGCAACAAGGCAGCGCAAACGCATGGCAAACCATCGCCACCCACCCCAGCGAACTCTCCGCCCAGCCGCGCAACCTTGCCGCCCTCGTTTCCCAGCTTTATCACCACCACGCCGCCTATTGGCAAGCCATCCGCGCAGGCAACATCGCTGCCGCCTTCGCCGAACAAAGCCGCCTGATTGTGCTCACCGCGCTGCGCCACGATGCCGAACACATCAACAACCTTTACCGCACGCTGCTGCAACAACACGGACACACCCGCCCGCAATCCCCATGGTACGCAGGGCAAATCATCATGATTACCCGCAACGCCCCCAGCCAAAAACTCTACAACGGCGACATTGGCATCATTATGCAGCCTGAAAACGAAACCACACGCAACAGCGACCTGCGCGCCTATTTCCCCAGCGACCAGCCCAGCGCACACCACTACCGCAGCATCCCCCTCAGCCGCCTGCCCGAACACGAAACCGCCTACGCCATCACCACCCACAAAAGCCAAGGCTCGGAATACGCGCAAGTGTGGTTCGCCGCCCCCGCGCAAGCCCCATACAGCCGCGCTTTGCTCTACACCGCCATTACCCGCGCCAAGCAACAGTTTGCCTATTGGGGCAGCGAAGACAGCTTTCAGGCTGCCTGCGGCAACGCCGAACATCGCAACAGCGCATTGGCGATGTTTTTGAAAAACGCGGGATGAGTTGGGCTTTGTGCAAGGTGTGGAATGTGTTTTCAGGTTGCCTTTGGTGAATTGATTTTCAGGCTGCCTCTGGCAGACGCGCAGGCTAAATCCTGTTCCCGCACTTGCCCATCAAAGGCAGCCTGAAAACGCTAAAACCACCAGCAACACAATGGCGCGTCGGCGGCTCGCCGACAGGGCGACAACCCGCGAAGTCTCACTCATCACGCCATCGGGCAACAAGCCGCCATTCCATAACAAAATTTTCAGGCTGCCTTATCCGCCCCGCCCGCCCAACACCCAGCCCCGCATATACAACCCCTGTAAACTTGCGTAAAATCCCGCCCCAGCAGCCATTTCAGGCTGCCTCAATCATTCCTTTCCCACTTCTCAACAGAAAGCCCCCACCATGACCCAATCCCCCCTGAGCTACCGCGATGCAGGCGTAGATATTGACGCAGGCGACCAACTTGTAGAAAACATCAAACCCTTTGCCAAACGCACCATGCGCCCCGAAGTGTTGGGCGATTTAGGCGGCTTTGGCGCATTGGTAGAAATCAGCAAAAAATACCAAAACCCCGTGCTGGTGAGCGGCACAGACGGCGTAGGCACCAAACTCAAACTCGCCTTTGAATGGGACAAACACGACACCGTGGGTATTGATTTGGTTGCCATGAGCGTGAACGATATTTTGGTGCAAGGCGCAGAGCCCTTGTTTTTCCTAGATTATTTTGCCTGCGGCAAGCTAGATGTTGCCCGCGCCACCGCCGTTATCCAAGGCATCGCAGCAGGCTGCGAACAATCAGGCTGCGCCCTCATTGGCGGCGAAACCGCCGAAATGCCCAGTATGTATCCCGAAGGCGAATACGATTTAGCAGGCTTTGCCGTGGGCGTGGTGGAAAAAGAGCGCGTGATCAACGGGCGCAATATCGCTGCGGGCGATGTGGTGCTGGGCTTGGCGAGCAACGGCGCGCATTCCAACGGCTATTCGCTGATCCGCAAGATTATTGAGCGCGATCAGCCCGCGTTGGATGCGCCTTTTGATGGCGAAACCACGCTGCGCCAAGCCATCATCGCCCCCACGCGGCTGTATGTGAAATCTGTGCTGGCGGTGCTGGAACAACTGCCCATCAAAGGCATGGCGCACATCACAGGCGGCGGCATCACCGAAAACGTACCGCGCGTGCTGCCCGCAAACTGCGTGGCGCAAATTGATACAAACGCTTGGCAACTGCCCAAGCTGTTTCAATGGCTGCAACAAGCGGGCAACGTCGCCCGCGATGAAATGTACCGCACGTTTAACTGCGGCATCGGCATGGTGGTGATCGTGTCGCCCGAAGAGGCGGAGCGGGCGGAGCGGCTGTTCCGCGAGCAGGGGGAAACGGTGTATCGGATTGGCGTGGTGCGGGAGCGCGTGGGCGGGGAGCATCAGACGCAAGTCGCGTAAATAAGAATAAGGCAGCTTGAAAACGCTATTTCAGTGAGTTCAACCTAGATACGGTGCGATTGCTTTTAAGGCCTTCAAGAGAATATGCTTTTGATAAAAAAGGATATTCTTATGGTTATTTTGACAGTTGTCTCTACAAAAGGTGGGACGGGTAAAACAACGTTGACGGCGGCTTTGGCTGCGGTGCTGGCGGATATGGGTTTCAGGGTGCTGATGGTCGATACCGACACGCAGGCATCTTTGAGCAAATATTATCCGCTGCACCGCCGCGCACCCAACGGCACAGTTGAATTGCTGTTGGGTAAAAACGACGAAGCGTCTATCCGTTCCACCATCTCCAATACGGTTTATCCGAATCTGGACATTGTGCTGTCTAACAACATCCGCGACGATGTTCAGAGCAAGGTTTACGACCGTCCCGACCGCGCGTTTCTGCTGCGCAACAAACTTATCCACCCCTATATTTCCGAAAACTACGATGCCGTCCTAATTGACACCAAAGGTGCGGTGGGCGTGATTCAGGATGCGGCCTGCTTTGCAGCCAATATGCTGATTTCGCCGATTATGCCTGAAACCCTGAGTGCGCGGGAGTTCATTTCCGGCACGCAGGAGGCATTGGAGCGTCTTGCCCACGGCGCGGCGATGAATCTGCCGGTGCCGCCCTTGCGTGCGCTGATTTATGGCAAAGACCGTACCAAAGATGCACGGATGATTACCGAGAGCATCAGGGCGTATTTCAACAGCGGTTTGGACGGCAAGAAGCAGCTGCTGTCTTTGGAAATTCTTCACGCCAAAGCCTATAAAGAAGCGGCGACGCTGCGGATTCCGGTGCACTGCCACGAACATACCCATGCAGGCAAATCCGATTCGGCGCGGCAGCTGATGATTGCGTTGGTTCAGGAATTATTCCCAAAAATCAAGGAAGAGCAGATTGCCTGCTATATGTTTGGCGAGCATCTGGAAAATCTGCTGCCGGAAGAAGATGTAGGGCAGCCTGAAAGAGTACGGGAGGTGCAGTCATAAGCAATCCCGTCCACGCCAAACCAAAAATCCAACTGACACCGGAAGCAGTTGCCGGCAGCCTGCTGATACCGCAGCCTGCACAGACATCGATGGACATCGGCCGTAAGGAGGAGATGTTTCCGGGGCTGTTTATCAATGTTTCGGTAGCGGAAATCGACTTTTTCGACAAGAACCCGCGCACCCGCCACGATCCGGAACTGTACCGCCAAATCAAGGAATCCGTCCGCGAAAGCGGCATACAGCAGCCGGTTCACATTACCCGCCGCCCGGGCAGCAGCCGTTTTTTGCTGTCGCAGGGCGGTAATACGCGGCTCAAAATCATGCAGGAATTGCTGGCGGAAACCGGCGATGCGCGGTTTGCCGAAATTCCGGCCATCTACACCGAATACACTTCGGAAGCGGACATTCAAATCGCCCACCTGATTGAAAACGAACAGCGTGCGGAGATGTGTTTCTGGGACAAGGCGCAGGCCTATGCGGCGGTGCGTGAAATGTTCCAGAGCCAAAGTGAAAAGAAACTGAGCCTGCGGGAGTTGGAGGCTTTGTTTCTGACGCACGGGTTGTCCTTATCCTACAAAACATTGGGGTTGATGCTTTTTGCCGCCGACAAATTGTCGGAACTGCAACAGCAGGCGGCTGACCTATCCAACCCCAAAGCATTTGAATTACGCAAGCTGTTCAACCAGCAACAAGCCTTATCAGAACAAAACGGTTTTGCCGAACGTTTTGACAGTTTCTGGCACAGCAGCCTGTCCGAATGGTCGGCAAAGCATTCTGATGCTTCCGAGTTGAATCTTCCCGCTTTGGAAAAATTCCTGCAACAGCGTTTTAGTGAAACCTTCGCGGACGTTCTGCCGAAGCAGAATACGTCCGATGATACGGGGGCGGCTGCAACAGCAGACCACGCTTCCAAGCAGCCTGAAACAGCACACAGACCCTTACATTCGCATCCCAAGTGCAACACCCCTAAATAAGAGGCGTAAACTTAC
>CAJPSG010000152.1 GCA_905373195.1 Kingella oralis | reverse complement strand
CCCTACGCCCCACCGTGCAAGCCGCGTTGGCGAAACACGATTTTCAGGCTGCCTCAACCCCTGCCGCCCCGCCCGCTGCCAAACAGCCCGAAGCCATGAGGCAGCCTGAAAACGAATTACCGCGCAGTCCCGCCAAAGCCCCCGCCAGCAAGCCCGCCGTTCCCGTGAACGACAGCAAGCTCAAAATGGAAGCCGACCTGCCGCGCCTGCTCGGCTCGTCGCCGCAAATTGAAACCGTGCGCAACCTTATCCGCAAGCTCGCCCCAGCCAATGTGCCCGTTTACATTTCGGGCGAAAGCGGCTCGGGTAAAGAACAAGCCGCCCGCAGCATCCACGAGCTGTCGCCGCGCAAAGACGGCCCGTTCATCGCCGTAAACTGCGGCGCCATCCCCGAAAACCTGATGGAAAGCGAATTTTTTGGCTACAAAAAAGGCAGCTTCACCGGCGCAGACCAAGACCGCCTCGGCTTCTTCCAACACGCCCACGGCGGCACGCTGTTCCTCGACGAAGTCGCCGACCTGCCGCTTGCCATGCAAGTCAAACTGCTGCGCGCCATCCAAGAAAAAGCCGTGCGCCGCATTGGCGATGCGCAAGAAGTTAAAGTAGACGTGCGCATCATCTCCGCCACGCACAAAAACCTGCCCGCGCTGGTGGAAAGCGGCGCATTCCGTCAAGACTTGTTCTACCGCCTCAACGTGGTAACCCTACACATGCCCGCCCTGCGCGAAATGCACGAAGACCTTGCCAACCTTATCGCCCACCTCTTGCGCAAACACCACAGCGGCGACATCAACATGACCCCCGCCGCCCGCGAAGCCCTGCTGCGCTACAACTACCCCGGTAACTTCCGCGAGCTGGAAAACATCCTAGAACGCGCCGTCGCCCTTGCCAGCAACCACACCATAGACGTGGACGATTTGCAAATCACCACCGACCCGCTTGGCGGCGGCAGCGCAGCCGTAGAACTGGAAGGCACCAGCCAACACCAAATCATCAACGGCTTGCCCAACTTCCAAATGGGCACCACCCAAATCCAAGACTATCTGGACGACATTGAACGCCAAATTTTGGAATACGCCCTGCGCCTCACCCAAGGCAACCGCACCCAAGCCGCCAAAACACTCGGCATCAGTTTCCGCTCCATGCGCTATCGCCTAGAACGGCTGAATATTGATTTAGGCGCGTAACGGGTAAATGGGTTTTCAGGCTGCCTATTGTTGTTGATAGAAATAGGCAGCTTGAAAACCCAAATGGAACGGCGATGGCTCGTCGCCAATATGTTTACCCAACCCGCCAAAACGTTAGCAAACCACCCTACTCCGCTTTCAGGCTGCCTCATCTCATCAACAATAAGGCAGCCTGAAAACCAAAATGGAGCGACGACAGCTCGTCGCCAATCTGTTTACCCAACCCGCCCAAATGTTGGTAACCCGCCCTATTCCACTTTCAGGCTGCCTCATCTCATCAACATAAGGCAGCCTGAAAACCAAAATGGAGCAGCGATGGCTTGTCGCCAAAGTGTGTATAAGATGGGATGGGTTGGTTGGCATAATGTCGGCGAGCTGCCGACGCGCCATGTGGGTTTCAGGCTGCCTCAGTAGGCAAAACATCTGCGTGATTATGTTCGCAACTTGGCATAAATCTTGCCCAACCATTGAGCGGGCAACAGGCGCGGGAGGCTGCGCAGCACAAAGGTGGCAAAGGCGGGCAAGGCAGCCTGAAAACGCAGTTGGCGTTTGAGCTGCATCAGTTGCCATTCGCTGCGAACGTATGCCCAGCCGCGCCGCCGTTGCAGCATGGCGTTGCCTGCGCGGGCGTGCACCAGCGTTTGCGGCAGGTTGGCGGCGGCAGTGCCTTGCGCGAGCATCCGCAGCCAGAGGTTGTAGTCTTCCATATACAGATGATGCTGGTAGCCGCCTGCTTGCTGCACGGCGGTTTGGGTGTAGGCAACAGTCATGTGGTTGAATGGGTTGCGCTGTTTGGCGTAGGCGATGATTTCAGGCTGCGTTTGGGGGACTTGGCGGCTGGCGTGGCTTTGGGCGGGGGTGTCGGCAAATTCGGCGATTTGCCCGCCCAGCAGGGCGATTTGTGGATGGGCGGCGAGGTAGGCGCATTGGTCGGCAAAGCGCGTGGGGGTGGCGATGTCGTCGGTGTCCATGCGGAAAATCCATTCGTAGCGGGCGTGTTGCAAGCCGTGGTTAAGGGCGCGCCCCAGCCCAACGTTTTCGGGCAGCGGGACGATATTGAGCGGCAGTTGGTGGGCAAATTCGGCAAGCACGGCTTCCAGCGCGGGGGTAATCGCGCCATCCAGCACAACAAGCACTTCGGCGGCGGGCTGGGTTTGCGCGACAAGGCTGGCAAGGCTTTGGCGCAGGTGGTCGGGGGATTCTTTGGCATAGAGGGATAGGAGGGCGGTGAAGTTCATGGCTTTCTAGCTGGGGGGATTTTCAGGCTGCCTCAATAAAGCGGTGGTGGTTTGCCGACATTTTGTTAGCCAGCCAACTGCACCATTTGGCGACAAGCCGTTGTTGCTTTATCTGAGGCAGCCTGAAAATAGATTTTGCGTTTTCAGGCTGCCTTATGGTTGTCGTTTGCTGCAAACGCAGGATATGCGCCATAGACACGCACACGGAATTGGGTTGGAAATGTACAAACCGCGTGCGCGGCGAAGTGGCACATACTGCGTTATGCGGGCTGTCGGTCGGGCAGTTTGCCACAATATTTTTCCAGCGTGGCGGCGGATACGGGGCGACTAGTTTCAGGCTGCCCGAAGTCGTCGATAAATTCGGCAAAGCGGGATTGGGGGTTGAGGTGGGACATGGTGATGCCTTTCTGTGGGTTGGTGGGTTGAGGCAGCCTGAAAATATGGAGGGATAAAGATTTGGTTAAATTTGGTGTAACAACTGTGCACCATTAAAAGTTGATTACCTGTAATGATTTGCCCGATTACAAACTAGTTTAATGATGAAAGAAAAGATGCGTTGCAAGTTGTAATCAGAATTTGTCTTTTTTCTGCTTACTGATGCAAGACTCACTTGGGTATTTCCATTCAACGGTAATTTTTTCCACACGTCTATTACCCCATGATACCGCTATAAATAATGATTCCCCATCTCTGCACCCCTTAACAAATCCTAATTTGGTTGAGTTTCCATCAAATTTATCAAAGAATGCATCAACTTTATCTTTTCCATCTCCTTGCGAAACATTTGATGCTGCGCCTTCTAGTTCAAAATCACTTATTTCAAAGTAAACAAAATTGGTAGGTCCTCTTCTATAAGATTTGCTTTTGTCCCAATGATAGGGTTCTATGATGGATGAAATCTCATCAAATATCCTATTAACTCTATATTTACTATCATTTCTATATCCAAACCATCCATCTTTTTGATGAGTTCCTGCAAAAATAGCAAAACTAATCATGGTTCCAAGAAATAGAAATCCCAGTAAGTTTTTTTCTTTGATTAAATAACATAATTTTTTAATAAGACGAGATAGCATTTGGCATTTCTCCTGTGCTTTGCGAAATGGTTTATTGCTAAATTGTAGGTTTGAACAAAGCCAGTTTTGCTGTGTTACTTATCCATCTGCAACGGATATGCATTCTAGTTAATTCGCTATGTTTTTTTACACGTCTTGCTCGTATTGCAACCAGCGCATTTGGTTTTCGGCGGAGACTTTTCTGGCGAACCATGCGCCGTTTTTTTGGGCTGCCCAGAGCTCGTCCAGCGAGAGGGTGTCGGGGTGGTTTGCGCCGTGGGCGAAGCGGATAAAGCGGTGGTTGTCGTTAATATGGTTGAGGCTGCCTGAAAGTTGGTGGGCGATGTGTTGGAAAAAATGTTCGTCGGGCACGAGTTTTTTTTCAAACAGGGTGGCGTTGTCGCCGAGGCTGTGGTCAAACAATAATTTCAGCGCGGTGCGGTTGGCGGAAAACCATTGGCTGCCTGCGAGGCAGATTTGGCGGCTGGGGAGGATGCGGTCGGCGATTTTCAGGCTGCGGGTGAGGATTTTGCCCAGCAGGCTGCGTTGCCATGCGGTGTCGGCGTGCGGGGCGTTGAAGCGGGTGCGGTAGCGCAGTTGGGGGCTGGGCTGGCTTTGCAGCCATAGGGTGTTTTCAGGCTGCGTTTGGCATTGGGCGGCGAGGGCGGTGGGGCTTTGCAGCATGGCGCAGTCGCCGCTGATGAGGTGGTAGTGGCGGGTGCGGGGGTTGGCGAGTGCGGCTTGGATGAGGGCGAGGGTGGCTTCTATCATGGTGAAGCCGCCCCAGTTGATGCGGATGCGGTGGCTGATTAGGTGGACATTGGGCAGGGTGGTAAGACTGCCTGTTAGGCTGGGGGATTTGGCGTCGTGGTGGATGTAGT
>CAJPSG010000151.1 GCA_905373195.1 Kingella oralis | reverse complement strand
GGTCTAGCAACACGGCGGGGGCTGGCGTTTCATTTGTTTTCGCTTCATCCGTTTTGGCTTCACTCGTTTTCAGGCTGCCGATGTAAGCAATGGTTTGCGGGGCGTTTGTGCCGCCAAATGGAATGCCGCGAATAACGATTTGCGTGTCGTCTGCCCATGCTTCGCGGCTGATGATGCGCCAATCTTGAACAATGCGGATGGCGCGTTCCACGTCGGGCAGGGCTTCAATTTGGGCGGGGTCAAACACGCGCTCATCGCCCACCGCGCCGATAATGGTGTGTTCGGTGCCGCGCGATAGGTGTTCGGTTAAGCCTTGCGCGCGGATAAATTGGACAACGGTTTGCACGGCGGCTTCGCTGGCGTGGGGTCGCATCACGATAATCATGGGATGGCTTTCGTGGGATGGCTTTCGGGTGGGTGGTTTTTGGGTTTCAGGCTGCCTGATGTGGAGCGATGTTTACGCAATCAAGCGGGTGGCAGATCCAAATAATGATTTCAGGCTGCTTCCCCTGCTCTATTAGGCAGCCTGAAAAACAAAAACAGGCAAGGTCATCATCCCCTTGCCTGTTGCCTTGTCCGTTTAAAACGGAATGTAGTTGCTTGGGTTTACAGGTGTGCCGCTTTCGCGCACTTCAAAATGCAGCCTGCCTGCGCTGCCCAGTCTAGCGAGCGATTGCCCGCGTTTCACGCGCTCTTGTTCTTTCACAATCAGGTTATCGCCGTTGCTGTATGCGGTGAGCAAGGTGGGGCTGTGTTGCACCACTACCAGTTTGCCGTAGCCGCGCGGGCCGTTGCCGCTAAAAATCACTTGCCCATCGGCGGCGGCAACAACGGTTTGGTTTGCCGAGCCTTGCAATTCTACGCCGCGCGTGCTGCTGCTAAATGCTTTGCTCACGCTTGCGCCTGCCAGCGGGCTTTGCCATGTGAGCCCTGCATGGCTGGCGGTTTTGCCCGATGCAGTAATAGTGGGCGCGCTGATGGTGGGCGTGGTGATTACGCTGGTTGTGGTGGTTGTAGTAACAACAGGCGTGGGTTGAACTGCGGGCGTGCTGGCAACGGCTGTGCCTGTTACACGCAAAGTTTGTCCCACGCGGAGGTTTTCGTCTTGCAGATGGTTTACCGCGCGAAGCTGGCTTACGGTCATGCCGTGGCGTTGGGCGATGCTGTATAGCGTGTCGCCTGAAACTACTCGGTAGCTGCCTGTGGCTGAACTGGTGTTGCCGTATGATGTGCCGCTCGCGCTAGTTGGCTTTACCCGCAGGCTGGTTCCCAATTTTACGGTGTCATCGGGCATATTGTTCCATGCGCGGATGTTGTCTTGGCTTACGCCATAGCGTTTAGCGATGTTGTATAGGGTGTCGCCAGGGGCAACTTGGTGGTAGGTGGCGTTTACATCTACGCTGGGATAAACGCCTGTTGGGTGGCTGTATGCGCTGCTGGTGGCTGCGGGCGCGGCGGGTGGTGTGTAGGGTGCTGCGCCTGTGCTGTTGGTTGCGCCTGTGCTGGGGTTGTAAACGGTGGAGGGGGTGGGCGTGTAGGGTGCTGCGCCGTAAGGATTGCTGGTGCTGGCGGTTGTGCCTGCGCCTGTGCCGTCATAGGGCGTGGCGGTGCTGGGGTTGTAGGGGGATGCGGTGCTGCTGCCGCTGCTGCCTACGCCATTGCCCGCCACAACGGGGGCGGAATTTTTGGCAGCGGAGCAGGCAGTCAATAAGGCTGCGGCTGTTGCCAAAGTTAATACGGAACGAAGTTTCATAAGGCTTCCCTTTTTCTAAATACAAACACGCGCAGCAAATGGCTGCAAACGGGCGTAATCATACCGTTTTGCTGGGGCGTTGGGCAAGTTTTCAGGCTGCCTTTGCGCGGGGGTGTGGTATGTTGGGGGCAAAATGGTGGTTTCAGGCTGCCTTGATGGTTGGGGGGTGTGTTTGCGCATATTGCGAACTTGAATGCTATAGTTGTCCCATAGTATTGGCTCGTCCACCACGGGCGAAATGTTTTGTTGCTAAATCGGAGATTTGGACAAAGCCAGTTTTGCTGTACTACCTTGTGCTATCTGTGATTCGCCGCCTTGTTATGTAAGACTGCGTGCAAACTAATGGGCAGCCTGAAAATGGCTTTATACTGCGTTTTATTGATTCAACACGAGGAACGAAGCATGAAAAATATCTTAATCATCGGCGCAAACGGCTCGCTGGCGCGGGAAGTGGTCGCCGCCGCCGAACGCCATCCCGACCTGCGCCTGACCCTGTTCGCCCGCCGCCCGAAAAACACCGCCAAAACCCACCGCACTTTTGCGGGCGATGCGCTGAACGTGGCGGATTTGACGGCGGCCATGGCGGGGCAGGACGTGGTGTACGTCAATCTGGCGGGCGATTTGGGCGCAATGGGCGCGAACATCGTCGCCGTGATGAAAGCCGCCGGCGTGCGCCGCGTGGTCGCCGTGTCGTCCATCGGTATCTACGATGAGCCGCTGCGCGCCGTGTTGCGCCCCTACCGCGCACTGGCGGACATCATCGAACAGTCGGGCTTGGACTACGCCTTAGTAGTTTTGCAAAGGTTTCAGGCTGCCTTTGCGTTTAGCCGATAACGCTTGGCACAAAGCGGTTGATGGTGTCGCGCAGGACGATGAGTTTGCCGTGGAAGAAGTGTCCGCTTTCGGGGATAACGATGAGCGGCATATCTTGCGCGGCGCACCATGCCAGCGGCTTGGCGATGTCCACTACTTCGTCTTTTTCGCCGTGGATGATAAGGGTTTTTTGCCCATCGGGCGCGGGGGGAGTGGGCAAGGAATAGTGGTTGAGGGCGGCGCCAATCAGCAGCAGTAGGTCGGGCTGGCGCGCTTGGGCGGCGAAGTTGGCAACATAGCCGCCGAACGAGAAGCCTGAGATGGCAAGTTGGGCGGCTTGCGGGTGCTGGGCGCGGGCGTGGTCTATCACGGCGATGCAGTCGTCGGTTTCGCCTTTGCCTTCGTCGTAGCTGCCTGCGCTGTTGCCTGTGCCGCGTAGGTTGGGCAGGTAGCAGTGGAAGCCCATTTGCGCGAGGCATTTGGCGGCGGTTTGGATGACTTTGTTGGTGAACGTGCCGCCTTGGGTGGGGTTGGGGTGGTTAATCACGGCAACGCCGCGTTCTGTGCCTTGGGCGGGGAGGTAGAGGGTTTCTAGGTTGCCAACGGGGCCGTAGATTTGGATGAGGGTTTGTTGTGCCATTTTGTTTCCTTGAGTTGATGTGGATGGGTTTTTTCAGGCTGCCTTTGGCATCATAGTGAGGCAGTCTGAAAATGGGTTAGCTGATGATGACTTTGATGCCGAGTGCGGTCATGGCGATGCCGAGTACGCGGTCTATCCAATGCCCTGCTTTTTGGAAGCGTTGGTTGATGGTGGGCATGGAGAGCAGGAAGGTTACAAGGGCGAACCATGCAAATTGCAGCACCATCATCCATGCGCCATAGACGGCAAGTTGCCATGTGGGCATGGTGGGGGAGAGGACGATGGTGAACAGGGAGACGAAGTACACGGGGGCTTTGGGGTTGAGCACGTTGCACAGAAAGCCTTTAATCAGCGCGGTGCGGGCGGATTGGGGGGCGGCTTTGGCGGCGCTGATTTTGGTGATTTTGCCTTTGGCTTTGGCGCGGATGCCTTTGTAGCCGAGGTAGATAAGGTATGCGCCGCCGATGATTTTAACGGCGGTGAGCAGCCATGCGGCGGAGACGATGATGGCAGCCATGCCAAGCACGGAGTAGGCGATGTGGATGCCCAAGCCGAGGGCAACGCCTAGGCTGCTAATCAGCCCGATGCGCCTGCCTTGCCCGAGGGCTTGCTGGGAGATAAAGACGAAGTCGGGGCCGGGGGACATCGCGCCGAGGATGTGAACGCCGGTGATGAGGATGAAGCCGTGCCAGAAGGTCATGAGGGGATTCCTTGTTGGGTATGGAGCGGCGACGGCTCGTCGCCAAGTTGCTTCTTAAATTAGGATATGGCTGATTTGCCAAGATGTTGGCGAGCCGCTGACGCTCCATTGTGGGTTTGTTTTCAGGCTGCCTTTGTTTGCAGGATAAGGCAGCCTGAAAATGGGTTATTGCTTTGTGGTTGGCTTTGGGTATAGTGTTTACCTTTTCGCCTTATCGCGGCGCGGCGACTTACTTTCTTTGCTTCGCCAAAGAAAGTAAGCAAAGTAAGGCGACCCCGACGTGCAGGTCTGCTTCGCAGACTTCCCTCACTGCGCATCCTTTTTTCGGCGCGTGCGAACTAGTCGCACTTCGTGCGCCGTCGGACAAGCGCACGCTTTTTCCCGAAAAAAGGATGCTGCGTTCGGCTGGACGTAGGGGAGTGGGCAATAGTGCCAAACGTTTGTGATGGATTAACTAACAAAGGCAGCCTGAAAAC